>JASFUN010000012.1:0-11279 GCA_050050255.1 Anaerolineales bacterium
GCTGGAGGACATTCTTGGGGAGCACCTGGATAGAGATGCGAATCGGGAACGAGGCGTGGAGAGAGCCAGAGAGGAAATTGTGGCTAACCCGCAAGATGCCTATGCCTGGTTTAACCTCGGGACGAACCTGGTCTACTTCGAACGTTATCGCGAAGCCAGCGAGGCCTATGATCAGGCTTTGAGCCTCGGTCTTCCATGGCGTTTCACGCGCTACCAATTTGGTCCGTACCTGGCCTATTTTCATTCCGGGCGAACGGAGGATGTCATCGAATTGGCAAATGCGACCTTGAACCGGACGGCAAAGGCGGAAGAATCGCTGCTCTGGCGTGGATGGGCGAAATACCGCCTGGGAGACGTAAACGGCGCGGTTGCAGACTTTCAGGCGGCGCTCAGGGTAAATCCAAATTACGGGGATGCTCAGTACGCGCTGGAATTCCTCGGAGTCGGTTCCTGACAGGCCTGAATTCCAAATGTAACGACGGCCTCCAATATTCATCTAACAGATATAAGTTAGAGTTAATGAGAATCCAGGATCGGGAACTCCGCGATCCACACACATTTTTGAAGGGAGATCTAAGAATGCTTATCAGTGAGAAACTTAACGAAGCGATGAATGCGCAGATTGGGAGTGAGTTAGGCGCTTCGAATCAATACATCAAAATCGCCTCCTACTTTGAGGGCGAGCAGCTTATCGAATTGGCATCGTTTTTCTTCCGTCAGTCGGATGAAGAGCGCATGCATGCGATGAAGTTCGTGCATTACATCCTTGACGCAGGAGGCACTGTGAGAATCCCCGAGATCGAGGCCACACCTGAGGATATCGGGTCCGCGGAAGAAGCAGTGCAGATGGCTCTCGACTGGGAAATGACAGTGACCGATCAGATCAACAACCTTATGGAACTGGCTATTAATGAGAAAGATCACATCGCACAGAACTTCTTGCGCTGGTTCGTTGATGAACAGCTCGAAGAAGTGTCAACCATGGATGAGATGCTGGGTGTGGTCCGCAGGGCTGGCGACCAATTGCTCTTCGTTGAAGACTACGTCGTCCGCAAGGGCGATCCGCACGCTGAAGAGGGAGCCTGAGCTGGCTCGCTAAAGCCTAAAACGAATGAATCCCCCGGTGATCTTGCCGGGGGGTTTTGCTTTTAATCAGCATGAGATGCTGCTTCGGCCGGGAAGAGCCTCTGCTGGAAGCTCGGTCTGTGCCCATCCACGGTGATATACGGCGCGCTGCGCTCGTTGATCAATCTGCGCTTGCGCAGCAGGTACACATCCCTCAGAAGGCCCCGCCGACGAAGGGACAGCAATTTGTCGGCTTTGCGCGGTCCGATCCCCGGGACACGCAGGAGCATTTCGCGATCGGCCCGGTTTAATTCGACGGGTGCATCGCTCAGCATACGGTCTGCATAGGCCCGCTTGGGATCCAGATCCAGAGGCAGGGTGCCTTCAGAATCGAAAGGAAGTTCCTCCAGGCTAAAGCCATAGTCACGCAGCAAGAAAGATGCTTCATACAAACGTTGCTGACGTACGGGGTTTTCCGGGCGGTGCGATTCCATCGGGGTTCCGACAACAGGTGAGAACGCCTCAAAATAGACCCTCTTGAGCTGTAGCTTCCGGTAGAGCCGTTGGACGGTGGAGAGCAGTTCCACGTCGGATTCGCCGGCTGGACCGACGACGAACTGTGTCGAAGTGGATGGCCAATGGCTGCGCCAACCGAGCTGGGAGGGCCTGGAACGACGGATTGCATCCACCCAGCGCAGTGGAGCCAACAATTCGTTATCAAAGTCCTTCTCTGGCGCCAGGGTTTTCAAGCGTTCCGAATTTGGCGCCTCGAGGTTGGTCGAGACGCGATCGGCGAGCTGCATCGCCCGCAGGACCTGGCCGCGCTCTGCGCCAGGCATGATCTTTATGTGCATGTAGCCGGCGTAGTCCAGCTTATGGCGGAGAATTTCGGCGGTATCCAGGATCTTGTTTTGGGTGTTTGCGCCTCCGTTGAAGAGGCCAGTTGAAATGAACACACCTTCGATCCAGCCGGCGCGGTGAGCGCGCATGACGACCTGTGCCAGCTCATCTGGCTTGAACGTCACTCTGCGGTGGTCTCGGCCGGCCTGGAAGGGGCAGTAGTAGCAGTGACGCTCGCAGGCGGTGGTCAGCATAACTTTCAGGAGCGGGAATCGCCTGCCGCCCGGGAATGCAGCCAGGTGGATGGGGATCGGGTGTCCCTTCGCTTGCACGATATCGTCATGCGAGCGTTGACCGTATGCCTCACGGATTTGCCGGTTCGTCCATCCACACCCGGTTGGAACGGCGCCAGCGGATGGTAGGGGAACTTCATAACCATCGGCTTCATAGGTCGTCTCGCCTGCCGCTGCGGCAAGTTTTTGCAAGCTGTCCATAACGATAAAATAGCACAAATGTTCGCATAAATCAAACTGCGTCCTTGCTGTATGGATCCATGCAGCCGCTTGCCCCACATTTTTTGGGGGTCTACAATCACCAGACCACCAAGGGTGGCGGTGTCGAGTACCCGGCACACAATCCTTGTGCTATACTGCGCGGCGATGAATAGAATGCATGATTCCGTACAAGATGTGGCACAGTTGCTGAAGCGCGGCGGGTTGGGTTGGATCGTCGCGACGGCGCTGGAAGCGGGGGGACCCTTGCGCATGCTTGGCGCGCAAGCTGCGTTCATGTTCGACCCGCTTCTCAGCGGGGAATCGGGTGTACTCACAAAATTTGGCGAGATCCTTGAAGATCCGGAGGCATATTCGGATTTGATCAGCATATTGAGGGAAGAGGCATCGGCATGATTGGGATCGATCTGATCGGTTTGCTCGTGCTGGGCCTGTTTGTGGTTCTGTTGATCGTCTTCATTGTCTTCGGAGACCGCTGGCCGGTAAGTTTTCGCAAAATCCAGGGATACGAGGCTTTAACCAAGGCGCTCGAGCGTGCCGTGGAATCTGGTGAGCGTGTGCATCTGTCGCTGGGCACGGGGTCACTGATCGGAGCTGACAGCGCAGCCGCGTTTGCAGGTTTGGTCGTGTTGACCGAGATCGCCAAAGTGACCTCGTTGAGTGACCGGCCGGCGGTTGTGACAACCGGCGATGGTGCCATGGCGATCGTCGCCCAGGATTCGCTGCGTAGTGCCTACCGTGAGGTGGGAGCGTTGGACCGCTACGAGCCCATCTCAGCGCGCATGTTGGGGCCAACCCCCTTCAGCTACGTGGCCAGCATCCCGATTTTGCTGGAGAGTGAAAAGATTTCTGCTAACGCTTTGATCGGCGCGTTCGGGGCTGAAGGCGCGTTAGCCGCTGATTTTGGCGAACGGAAGCGGACATTTGTTTTAGCTGGAACCGAGGATATCCAATCCCAGGCGCTGCTCTACGCCACGGCGGAGTATCCCCTGATCGGTGAGGAGATCTTCGCCGGCGGCGCATACCTGGACGTCGGTCCGGCTCACCGGGCCAGCCTGAGGGTCCAAGATACGATTCGCTTCATCATCGTGGGTGGCATCCTGGTCGGGTTGCTGCTCAGTCTTCTGGGGATCAGCCTGTGAAACTTGGCAGCTATTTGATCTGGGCGGCCGTCGCGGCTGTAGCCGGTCTGTTTGTTTTAATGGGATATTTTATTCCGGTAGACCTGCTTCCCGAAGCCTTCCAACTGCGCCTGTTGATCATGCAGTGGGCGGTTCTTCTTGCGGCGGTTGGTTTGTTCATCGGTCTGGCCAACCTTTTCTCGGTGCATTGGACCAAAGTCGGCGAGCAGTCCGAAGGTTGGCCTTACAGCGCGATACTGCTGATCTTCTTCCTGATCACACTCATGGTCGGGCTCATTTTCGGTCCGGACAGCGAAACCGTGCGTTTGTTGTTCAATTATGTGCAGCTTCCGGTGGAAGCAACGTTGAGCGGGTTGTTGGCGATCAGCCTGGCTCTGGCTGGTTTCCGGATCGTGGGCTACCGACGAGACTTCATCAGCATGGTCTTCGTAGGCACGGCGTTTTTGGTGCTCATCGGGTCTGGCCCTGGCTTGATCCCTGTCAATGGGCCTGGATATGAATTCTTCGCCGGTCTGCGCAACTGGATCGCCCAGGTTGCAGCTGCCGGCGGCGCCCGCGGCATCTTGATTGGTGTGGCGCTTGGCTCGGTCGTGACCGGTTTGCGCGTTCTTTTGGCGATCGATCGCCCCTATGGTGACGGATGATGGCTGAGATCCGTTGTCCGATGTGCAGCGCTGAGAACCCTGCAGACGCGCAGGTGTGCGTCGAATGTGGGGCCCGGCTGACGCCTCTGTTGGCTGGCGATGAGTCGGCAGACACCGGCTCCGTTTTCGAGGCTGCAGAAGGCGCCGAAGGGCAAAGCTCTGAAGGCGAAGATTGGCTCGAACGCATCCGCCGGGATGTCGAAGACCAGCCTGTCGATGAACCTGAAGAGCCAGTGGAAGGCGCAGCAGAAGAGGCGCCAGATTGGCTCGGTCAACTGCGCGCCGCTGATTCCAGCTACCAGGAAGGTCCTCCACAGGGCGAGCAGCCTGAGTGGATCGACGAGTTCATCGCCGCGGGAGATGAAGAATCGATTGAAGAGGGACAGGCTGAAGATGGACAGGCTGATGAAGTGCCGGATTGGTTGGCGCGCATCCGCGAGAAAACACAGTCTCCGGATGTCGATGCCGGCGCTCCGGAGGATGATTGGATTAGCTCTCTGCGCGAAGAAGGCAGCCCGGCGGAGTCACGGCCGACTGGCCTCGAGGAGCTGGAACCGGCTCCAGAGGAAGAAACTGAACCCGAACTCCCCCAGTCAGCGCCGCTTGATCTGGGCGCGCTCTCATCTATTCCACCTGCGGATAAGCCTTCTGGCGAATGGGAGAGCTTCGTAGAACAGGCCGATGAAGAATCGGAAGAAGAGACCAGCGCAGGTGCACCGGCTGACTTCAGCCCGGAAGGTTTTTCCGAAGCGCAGCCAGGAGGCGACAAGGAACTTCCCCACGTCCCTGCGCTGATTAGCGAAGATGATAGCGCAGAAAAACCAATTATCGAGATCGATGAAAAGGTGCTCGATTCGGCCGAACTTCCCGGTTGGCTCGAGCAGATCAAGCCAGCTCTGGCTGCGCTTGAAGAGGAAGAAGCTGCGCTGGAGGAGGAGGCCACCGCTGGAGAGGGACCCGACCTTGCGCCAGCGACGCTGCCCTCCTGGCTGGAAGCTATGCGGCCGGTGGATGCATTCCGTCCAGAGATCGACATCGAGCCCGAAGAAGATCAGCCCATCGAATCAGCCGGACCACTGGCTGGTTTGCGTGGGGTGCTGATGGCTGAACCTGTCGTGGCGAAGCCGCGCACATCCAGCGCCTCCGCCTCCAGACTGGAAGTTACGGAGCGCCAATACGCACAGGCGGAGCTGCTGCAGCGCCTGGTCGACCAGGAATCCCGCGAAGCGCATGTGGGTCCCGAAAGGCCATTTTCGCTTCCGATCACACGCTGGTTGGTCACGCTAGCCCTGCTCGTGGCCATACTTCTACCATACGGTTTCGATCAGATTGGCATCGAAGGCTTCGGCACCCCGAACGTCGTCTCGCCTGATCTGCCGCCGTTGATCTCGTTGGTGAACGAATTGCCGGCAGGCCGGCCGACCCTTGTCGTCTTCGATTACACACCGGGGTACAGCGGCGAATTGGACACTGTCGCAAGTTCGTTGCTTAACCACCTCAGCAATCGCGGCGTCCCCATCGTTACGCTCTCCACTCGCGTGACCGGACCTCCGTTGGCCGAACGACTCCTGCGTGACGTACTCGGCCAGGAGGCAGAATCAGACCAACGGCTCGTTCACCTGGGATTCCTTTCGGGCGGTCCCACTGCAATCCAATTGTTTGCCGTCTCACCGCGTGATGCCATCCTTACCGGTTTCCGGCTGCCGCAGGGAATAACCAGGCAGAATGTGTGGCAATCGCCCCTGCTGCAAGATGTCAGACGCCTATCCGATTTCGGTGCGGTTGTGGTGATCACCGCCGGGACCGAGACGGCACGCACCTGGGCTGAACAGACCCAACCCTGGATCGGCGAATCCCCGTTAATTATGGTCCTGAGTGCCGGGACAGAGCCGCTGATCCGTCCTTATTATGAGAGCCTCGATAGACAGGTGGACGCGATCCTCACCGGGCTGCCGTCCGCCGTTGCGTACCAACAGAACACGGGTCAGCAAACCACCGCGCTGCAGGGGTGGGATTCGTTTGCTTCAGGGTTGTTGACAGTCGAGCTCATCCTGCTTGCCGGGATGGGTTATGGCATTTTCCGCTGGCTGCTTGAGCGGCGGTCCGGATAGGATGGTTGACGCACTCGATGCCTGAGTTGTCGCTTGATTTCTTTGGAATGATCATCGCAGCGTTGCTGACGATCATGATCTTGAGCTACGTCATCGCAGATAACGTGCTGTTTCGGATCGCCGTGTATGTATTCATCGGGGTAGCTTCCGGTTATGCTGGTGCAATCGCGTGGCATAACGTCATCCGGCCGGCTTTGATTGACCCCATCTTAGATAACGGTTTTTCAGCCTTATTCACGGCTGAGGCGGTGGGGACATACTTGATCCCGCTGCTGCTATCCATCATTCTGATGTTGAAACTGTCGCGGACGACGGCGAGATTCGGGACCCTTTCCGTGGCGATCCTCGTCGGCGTAGGGGCGGCAGTCATCGTTGGCGGGGCGATTACGGGCACGCTCATCCCGCAGAGCCTGGCGACCTCCAACGCGCTGGGCCCTGAGGTGGCTTTCCCATCCGAAGGCGAGGACGTCTTCTCGTGGTTGGAGCGGCTGATCGGGGCGATTGTGCTCATCGTCTCAACGATCACAACGCTGCTCTACTTCCGTTTCAGTGCCCAGAAGGAGCGCAGCGGAGAGGCGAGGCGATCGCGTTTCAACGCTGCGCTGGCCTATGTAGGTCGCACATTCATCGCGCTGACCTTTGGGGTCATGTACGCCGGAGCGCTTATGGCCGCGGTGCTGGTGCTCGTCCAGCGTTTCGAATTTTTAGGCTCACTGTTCAGAATGCTGGCGGGTGGAGGTTAAGCCTGGGATGAGCACCATACTGGATGCTGAGACCCTGCTGGCGGTAGATGTAGGTACGGTAAACACGCGCGCCAGTTTGTTCGATGTTGTCGATGGGCGCTACCGGTTGATAGCCACCGGTCGGGCGCCTTCTACCGCGGCGGCGCCACTTTACGATATCAGCGAGGGCGTTCGCCTGGCGATGGATCAAATTAAAACGACGACAGGCCGTCAGCTTGTCGACGAGTCGGACCTTTTAATCATGCCGGTGACGAGTCAGGGTTCCGGTGTCGACTTATTCGTGGCCACTGGTTCAGCCGGCCCTAAAGTGCGCACTGTGCTCGTCGGGCTGATGCCCGGCGTCTCCACAGCCAGCGCGCTGCGGATGGCCGAATCGACTTACCTTGAACTGGTTGAAGTCGTCAATTTACTGGACCGCAGGCGCGACGAGGATAAGATCAGCGCCATTGTCAAAGCACGACCGGATTTGATCCTCATCGTGGGTGGCACTGACGGGGGCGCTCAAGCCTCGGTTATGCAGCTCGTCGATTTGGTGACGATGGCCACGGAGTTGATCCCGCGCAGCCAGCGGCCGCGCATCATCTTTGCCGGCAACCAGGAGCTTGCCCCAATTTTAGGGGAGCGATTTGGCGATCACCATGACATCGCCGTTGCTCCTAACGCGCGCCCCCGGCTCCATCAGGAGAACCTCACCCAGGCCCGCCTGGCGATTGGAGAGGCTATCGCCGAAGTGCGCTCAAAACGAGCGAGCGGGTTCGATGAGCTTGATCAATGGGCCGGCGGTACGCTCGGCCTGACAGCAGATGCCTATGGCCGCGTCTTTCGCTACCTGAGCCGTATCTACGACCCGGAGAAGGGTGTCCTGGGCATCGATGTGGGGGCGACCCACACCATGGTGGCCGCCGCCTTCGAAGGCGATTTGCGGCTAAGCGTCGATTCCGAATTAGGCCTCGGCTCGACGGTCCATCATATTTTGCGCCGCAGTGACCTGGATCGGGTCATGCGTTGGTTGCCGTTTGAGATTTCCCCCAGCCGCTTGCGCGATTACATCTTCAACAAGGCTATGAACCCCACAACCGTCCCGACAACGCCCGATGAGCTTGCGCTTGAAATGGCGCTCACGCGTGAGATTATCCGTGTGACGTTGCTCGCCGCGAGGGAAAATTGGCCCAGAGGGAAGAACCTGACCTCAACCTGGGTGATGCCGCCTGTTGAGCCCATCATTGGCAGCGGGGGCTCTCTATCGAGAGCGCCCACGCCGGGGCTCGCAGCCCTCGCTATGCTGGATGGAGTCCAACCGACCGGGGTGACGACGCTGGTGCTTGATCCACACAACCTTTCGCCCTCGCTGGGCGTAGCTGCCGGCTCGGTGCCGCTCCTGAGCGTGCACGTGCTTGAATCAGGGAGCTATGTCAGCCTGGGGACGGTCGTGTCACCTGTCGGGCGTTCGCGCGCGGGTCGGCGCATCCTGACCCTGCGTCTTGAGCCTGAAAACAGCAACGAGGATATCGCCGGAGAGATCCGCATGGGTCAGCTTGTCGTGCTGCCGCTGGACCAGGGGACTTACGCTCGTCTGACTCTGCGTCCCGAGCGCGGCATCGACGTTGGTTTTGGCGGACCCGGGAAGGCGGGTGCGCTGCGCGTCGCCGGCGGGGCGGTTGGGTTAATCATCGACGCCCGCGGTCGTCCCCTCGAGCTGCCAGAGGATCCAGCCGTGCGAATCGAGTTAAATGATCAGTGGTTGCGAGACATCGGGGCTAGAGAATAACAATATGGCATTGAACTTGCACTGGATACATCGGTGATTGATGAGTGAATTGTATATAACCTCGGTGACGCACGTGCTGCCCATGACGACGATTCGCAGGCAGAGGCTTCTGCCGGTGCCGGGATCGATCGCGGTGCGGGTGAACGAGAAGGTCCAGGCCTCTGACGTGGTCGCTCAAGCTGAGCTAGACGCCAGGCATTACTTTCTGGACGTCGCCCGAGGCCTGGGAGTGTCGCTTTCAGAAGCACCGCGTTACATTCGCTGTCAGGTGGGTGAGCGTGTTGAAGCAGGCGATGTCATTGCAGGACCAGTCGGGTTAGCGCGCAGAACGTTGCGGGCTCCCGCTGAAGGTCGGGTAGCTGTAGTCCGGGATGGTAAAGTGCTCCTGGAAGCACGTGGCGAACTTTTCCAATTGAAAGCCGGTTTTCCTGGGGTCGTGATCGGTACGGACGGAAGTCAGTCCGTCACGATCGAGACGACAGGGGCGTTGATACAGGGTGTTTGGGGTAACGGCGTCCAGGAATTTGGCGTGATGCGCATCGTCGGTGACAGCCCGCAGGATGATTTACATGCAGACCATCTGGATGTGAATCTGCGGGGAGCAATTTTAGTGGCGGGCTTATGCAATCACTCCGCGCCGCTGCACCAGGCGACAGAACTTTCTGTCCGCGGTGTGATCTTGGGCAGCATGCCCTCGGATCTCATCCCCGTCACGCGCAGGCTGCCTTATCCGGTTCTGCTCACAGAAGGTTTCGGGCAGCGTCCGATGAACAGCCTCGCATTTGGGATCTTCACAAGCAACGTGGGTCGTGAAGTTGCCATTGACGCCGGGGGAGCGTTGCCGCAGCCCGGGCAGCGTCCGGAAGCGGTCATTCCCCTTCCGGCGAGCCGACCGGTGAGCCTACCAGACGAGGTCGTGCCGATTAAACGGGGCGTGCGGGTTCGCATCCTTAAACCGCCTCATCAAGGTGAGGTAGGTGTGGTAAGGCAGGTCTTAAAGAATATTGTCAGTTATCCAAGCGGTATTCGCAGTCGAAGCATCGAGGTTGAGATAGAAGGCACTGGACAAGCGAAAGTACCGATTGAGAACGTGGAGATAATGCAGTGAGTCGAGCAGGTGGACGGCCAGGATGGGCTACATTCCGTCCTGACGCTCCCCAAATTGAGCTGAGGAGTGGAGACCATGGCTGAAGATTTTGATTTTGGTGAACCTTTACCCGAAGAATCGTCAAACCGCACGTTTGTGATCGCGGCGGGCGCGCTGGGAGCATTGCTCGTTTTGAGCATGATCTGCTTGCTCGTTTACGCACTTTATCTGGCGCCGCGCCAGCGTGAAGCACGGGCGACGGACGTCGTTGAGGTCAACCTGGAGAATACTCAGCAGGCGCTTACGCAGACTGCGGAAGTGCTGCTGCAAACTCCTTCAGGGACGCCTGAACCAACGGATACGCCGGAGCCGACAGCGACGGCGACGGCGACGCAGGTCGTCGTTCTGCCGACCGACACGCCAACGCCGTTCCTTACGCTGCCCACATTGGCACCTGAAACCGCGACGGCTGCCGCACAGCAAACGCTCGAAGCGATTGCTCAGGGCGGCGGTGGCGCAACACCCACCCCCACAGCGACCGCACTTCCGGCGACCGGGTTCGGTGATGAGGTGAGTGTTCCAATGCTGGCACTGCTCGGTGGTCTCCTGGCTGCGGTTATTTTCGTGGCGCGCAGCCTGCGAACACGTGTCAGCCCGTAAGCTCAGTTTAGACAACCTGCTCGATCCGTCGTAAACTACTAAGCAGGGTCAGCCTGGCGTTGACCCTGCTTTGGCATCTGGAGGTGGCATGCGTAAAACTGAGATTGCGTTTTCGGAACTCCCCGAGAGCCTGCTCGAGCACCTCGCCGCCGGCCACTGCGTTTCAGTTGTGGGCTTGAGCAACTCAGGCAAGTCGACATTGCTGCGCTCGATGACGGCAAAAGAAGCTCGCAAGCTATACGCACGTCATGGAGATCGCGATGCGTTGCTCGTCTATATTGACTGCAACCGTGCGGTTGAAATCTCCTCGCAGGCCTTCTATGAGGTTGTGCTGCGATCGATCCTGGAACATCTGGCCGATGAGCGTAATGGCGCTTTCGGGGATTTGAGCGACGCTCATCAAACGGTGACGGAGG
The DNA here is from genome assembly GCA_050050255.1 of Anaerolineales bacterium. Classification (GTDB taxonomy): domain Bacteria; phylum Chloroflexota; class Anaerolineae; order Anaerolineales; family E44-bin32; genus E44-bin32. The sequence continues at coordinate 10,989 of JASFUN010000012.1, forward strand.
CCAACAACGCTTTCACCGCTTCGCTTTCGTTCAACCTTGCGCTTTCAGAGCTTTGTAATCAAATAAAGAAGGACCTCTGCCTTTTCTTCGACGAATTCGATGAGATCTATCGCGCCTTGGATGACCGGGCTCTGCTTAATTTAAGGGCGCTGCGAGACAGGTTTAACGATCAGCTTGCTTTTGCCACCGCCACGACGCGCAGCCTGCCGGTTTTGCGTGGGCAGACGATCGAGGATGAATTTGCGGAGTTGTTTTCAAGATTTACGTTTGGGATGCCGCTTCTGAACGAGC
>JASFUN010000013.1:0-11046 GCA_050050255.1 Anaerolineales bacterium
CAGTTACAGTCGATTACAACAGCGAGGTTACCAATGTTATCGGAGACGTTGGTCCCGCCGTGGTAACAGTCATCAACCATAAGCAGCGCGGAATCTCTTTTTTCGGCACCCCCATAAATCGCACGAGTTCAGGATCGGGCTTCATCATTTCTGATGATGGCTATATCGTCACCAACAACCACGTTATCGATGGCGCTGAGAGTCTGGAGGTCATCCTGGCGGACGCCACAACGCTGCCTGCAAGCCTGGTGGGCAACGACATCTATGCCGATTTAGCCATCCTTCAAGTAGACGGGCAGATGCCAGCGGTCGCCAATTGGGGCAATTCCGACGCGCTCAAACCGGGCGAGACCCTGATCGCCATCGGTTCTCCTTTAGGGGATTTCACCAACACCGTGACTGTCGGGGTAGTCAGCGCAACGGAGCGTTCGATCGAGATCGATCAAGATTACGCGTTGGAAGGCTTGATACAAACCGATGCGGCGATAAATCAGGGTAATTCTGGAGGGCCGCTCCTGAATCTCGCCGGCGAGGTCATAGGCATCAACACGTTGATCGTGCGCGGCGGTGGCTCAGTCGTCGCAGAGGGACTCGGTTTCGCCGTCCCCAGCAACACGGCCCGGGCCATCGCCGAGCAAGTCATCGACAACGGTTACTTCGCCCGACCCAACCTGGGCATCCGCTGGGTGACGATCACCCCCACGCTTGCCAATCGCTACCGCTTACCAGTGGATCACGGCATTTACATCACGGATGTCCTTCGGAATGGCCCTGCGGCGAAAGCGAACCTTGCTCCCGGCGATATCATCACCGGAATCCAGGACGTGCCTATCAACAGTGAACACCCTTTCCAGAACCAACTCTTTCAATTTGAACCCGGTGATCAGGTAAGCGTGCAGATCTTGCGTCAGGGCGAGCTGCTCGAACGAGACATCGACCTCGGCACGATGCCAGGATAACCTTTACACCACCGCCAGGCTCTCCCCCATTCATCCCCTCAATTACGGTCGAGCTCGTTTCCATTTTGACGCCAACCAGGCAGGATGCTAGAATCGCATCAGCTCTGAGAGCTGAGGGACAGATGCTCCTTTGATTGGCCGGCCTACGTCGTGATTAGGCAAGCCTACTCTCTCATTTGATGCTCAGGGGATAAGCTACCTCCAGAATCTAATCCGTCAAGACAGTTTGGAAATCATCTTCCTGTCGATAGATGCTTAAATTTGAAACGGGGCTGATCCCGTTTGATGATCACTGGAAGATGGAAATTACATTCCAAATGAAATAATGTATGACGGTCAGGAGCCTTGGCATGGATCCAACTCAAATCGAACCTACTCTTGAGAAAATCCGCATAGCGCTGGAGTCTGATCAGGTTGAAGAAGCCATCGCCGCATTGATCCAGCTCCATCCAGTCGACCGGGCCGACGCATTCTCGGATCTTGACGACCAAGTTCAGGCGATCTTGCTCCCGGAGCTGGAAATCGGAGACACCGCCGACCTCCTGGAGGAGCTCGATGACGCCGAGGCCGCAGACGTGGCTGAAAGCCTCTCCACCCGCTTCCTGGCCAACATCCTGGATGCCATGGAGCCAGACGAAGCCGCCGACGTCCTGGGTGATCTCCCGGCGGATCGCGCTGCTCAGGCTCTGGCCGCGATGAGCGATGCCGAGGATGTGATTCCTCTGCTCGGTTATCCGGACGAGACGGCGGGGGGATTGATGACCACCAACGTCATCACGCTTTCACCCGACCTGACAACCTCCGAGGCGATCGAACTTCTTCGCAGGCTGACCCCCGGATCTGACACTCCTTACTACCTTTACGTCATCAATCGTGATCAGAAACTCCTGGGCGTTGTGGGTTTGCGTGACCTGGTGGTCGCCTCCCCGAACACGAGAGTCGGGTCCATCCTGAACCCAGAGGTAATCCGTGCGACAACAGAAATGGACCAGGAGGAAGTGGCACGGTTGATGGTCCGATATGACCTGACCGCGGTGCCTGTGGTCGATCAACACGATGTGCTCTGGGGAGTTATCACCTACGATGACCTGGTTGACGTCCTGGAAAACGAGGCGACGGAGGACCTGTACCGCTTAGCGAATGTCTCTGATCCAGATCTCGCATTCGACAGCCCGGTCGGTATTTCGATCCGCCGTAGAATTCCCTGGCTGTATATCAGCGGCATTACTGCGCTGTTCGCGTCGTGGGTGATCTCACAATTTCAGGCGATCATCGCCCAGGTAGCGATACTGGCAGCTTTCCAATCCGTCGTTGCCGGCCTGGGCGGCAATACTGCAACCCAGACGCTCGCGATCATAGTCCGTGCCATCGCACTCGGCGAGATCGAGCTTAAAGACGCCTGGCGCACGCTGCTCAAGGAAGCCGCGGTTGGCTTGCTGCAAGGCGTGTTTGTTGGGGCTGCCGCAGGTGTGGGGGTGTATTTGTGGACCAACAACCCTTACCTTGGTCTGGTTTTAGGACTCGCACTCGTCGGAAATATGCTCATCGCAACAACCGTTGGAACCCTGGTCCCGCTCGTTTTGAAGGCCGTAAACCTCGACCCCGCCCTGGCTTCCTCCGTGCTGGTCACGTCCGTGACCGACAGCGTTGGGTTTGCACTTTTTCTCGGGCTGGCCTCGCTGTTCCTGACCCAATTGCAGGGGTTGTGATGGCCGGATTAGTAATCCTGAACCCATATGCAAACCGGTGGGAAGCGGGCAGGCAAAGGGATCATCTCCTCCAAGTACTCAAAGAAGAAGGCGTGGTGGTCGAATTTACTGAAACCCAACGGCCGCTGGAGGCGATCGAGATCGCCCGGGGAGCCGTACAGGACGGTTTTGACCCGATTATCGCAGCCGGCGGTGATGGGACGATTGGTGAGGTCCTGAATGGAATTTATGCAGCTGGCGGATCGGTCAGCCATATCCCGTTTGGCATCATCCCGCTGGGCACAGCCAATGACCTCGTCACAAACCTGGGCCATCCCAAATCGCTGCACGATTCGGTGCGCATTATAAAGCAAGGCAGAACGCGAAGCATCGACCTCGGAAAAGTCAACAATTGGATTTTCGCAAACAACTCGGCCGTCGGTCTAGAACCAATCGTCTCCCAATTCAACGTACAAATGACATGGTCGCGAGGAGTTATTCGCTACTTGTTGGCTGCCCTAAGGGCGATCTGGGGAAGGCCAGTCTGGAAAGTCCGCATGCAATGGGATAACGGAGAGTACGATGGCCCCATGAGCCTGGTCTCGGTCGGCAACGGCGCCTTGACCGGCGGTTTATTCCGTATGGCACCCGGGGCCCTGCTCGACGATGGAGCACTCACATTTGTTCATGGATTTGCACCCACCCGCCGGAGAATGCTCAGCCTTCTTCCGCGCGCTATCAGCGGGGGTTACGTGAATGATCCGGCCATTCATCAACATCACACCACAAAATTACGCATCGAAACGGACCCGAGTTCCCCGCTGCAGTCCGATGGAGAAATCAGGACGGATGCGGCTAGATTGTTTGAATACGAGGTGCTTCCAGCAGCGCTGGAAATCTTTAGCCCATGAATGAAATCCGTTTGATTGTCAACGCGGATGATTTCGCACGCTCTCCAGGTGTGAACCAGGGCATACGCAAGGCTCATCGGGCAGGGATCGTGAGCACAACGACCGCGATGATGAATCTTGAAGCCGCCGATCACCAGGTCGCCGACATGCACACGAGCTGCCCGGAGCTGGGAATCGGCGTCCATCTCAACATAACCTACGGGAAGCCACTGAGCTCAGCACAGGACATCCCATCGCTAGTTAACGAAGAAGGAAACTTCCGGGATTTTCATGAACTCCTCGATAGCCCTGAGGAAATTAATCCCTACGAAGCAGAACGTGAATGGCGGACGCAGATCGATCGGTTCCTGGATTGCGGCGTGGTGCTTGACCATCTGGACAGCCATCATCACAGTGCAGTCTTCACGGAAGGGTTGTTTGAGATGTTCCTCGACCTGGCGGCGGAATGCGAATGTGGGGTTCGGAATCCAAATCCCCTCGATCACCGGGCTGCAGAAATTGGATCTCTTTACCCGAAAACGATCATCCAATTCGTCGAGGAAAAATCGGCTGAAATGATGTTGACGAAGGACATCCACCACCCGGATGCTTTGCTCGCCTCCTTCTTCGCCGATCGAGCCACGAGCGAACACCTGCTGATGCTTTTAGAAGAGCTGCCTCCGGGCACCTACGAGCTGATGTGCCACCCTGGAATCGCCGATGCCGGTTTGATGGAGAACAGCAGTTACGCAAGCTACCGAGAAAAAGAATTGGAAGTACTAACCAGCCAGGAGATTGCCGTAGCCATCCGCAGCAACGCTATTAAACTGCACACGTTTCAAACAGCCTGGCAGGAATGATGCGCAGGCAGCTGCAAGCCTTTATGCGCTTCTTCTTCGAGCACCTCTATACAACAGCAGCCTGGGCATATGATTTCATCGCCTGGGGCAGCTCAATGGGACAGTGGCGAGCCTGGCAGCGCACAGCAATGGTCGACTTCAAACCTGGGACATTGCTGGAAATCGGACACGGTCCCGGGCACCTCACGCTCGATTTCATCCAATCAGGTAAGAAGATCGTCAGCATTGATGCATCCAAACAGATGACCCGCATGGCCAGCAGAAGGATGCAAGACCACGATCTGAGAGGCGCTTTCATCCAGGCGCGCGGTCAGGAACTCCCCATTAAGTCATCCTCAATAAGCGGTGTTGTTGCGACATTCCCGGCCGAATTCGTTTTGGAGACGGCCACGCTGAAATCTATCTACCGCGTGCTGCTTCCTGGAGGCAAATTCGTTTTGATCGACTTGATTGCGATTACTGGTACAGCCATTTATGACCGTTTTGCATCCTGGCTTTTTCGAATTACCGGTCAATCCAATCACCCCGGGGAAGCCTATAAAGCATGGTTGCAACAGCTGGATAGTATTGGATTTGAAACAAAGCTTGAAGCCGTCAAACTTCCAAGAGCAGATGTGCTGAGATTGACCGCACTCAGAAAAGACAGCATTGATTCTTTACCCCACGACTAAGCGGGTAGAATCGCTTGTGTATCCATCCACGGGAGGCTCGTGTGGACCTTGCAAATAACGGTGATCTCGCAATGCTCCAGAGCATGAAGGGCAAGAAGATAATCTTCAAACTGGAAACAGGGCGACAGTATCAAACCCATAAGGGCATGATCTCCCACGACGACTTGATCGGAAAGCAGTGGGGGCGAATCGTCGAAACCCACCTCGGGACACCGTTCTACTTCTTTCCACCAACGCTACGTGATCTGCTCGTCAACATTAAACGCAGGTCACAGGTGATCTTCCCAAAAGATATCGGCTATATACTGCTGCGCTTGTCCGTGAAACCCGGCGGTGCGGTTTTTGAAGCCGGCACTGGATCGGGTGCGCTTACGACCGCACTTGCCTGGATGGTTGGCGATTCTGGCAAAGTCGTCTCTTACGAACGAAGGCAAGATATGATCGAGATCGCACGCTCTAACCTTGCGGAGCTAGGGTTGGTCAAGCGTGTAAAGCTGGAGCTTCGAGACCTGACCGATGGCATCTCGGAAGCTCCATTCCAATCGGCGTTCCTCGATATGCCGAATCCGGAACTATACCTTGAGCAGGTCCATAGTGCGCTCATACCCGGCGGCACACTAGGGGTAATCCTTCCCACGACCAACCAGGTTAGCGAGCTGATCAAAGCTTTGCAGGAGACGGGGTTTGACGCGATCGACGTTGCGGAGATCATGCTGCGCTTTTATAAACCCGTAGCTGCCCGATTGCGCCCGAGAGATCGCATGGTCGCCCACACCGGCTATCTGACCTTCGCCCGGCGCATGGGATGAGCCATGTTTACACTGCGCTAACAAATACCTCATAATTATTCAATGCCGGGAACTTAACTTAGATATTAGATATACTTTTACGGAGGCATCGACAGGGTAGAGAATGTTACGCAGACAAGCACCACCTTACAGGCTTATTCGACACAGATGGGCGCGTGATCGAAGGATTAATCGCATAGCGCCTGCGATCAGGCACGCCCGCCTGCACATGGAAACTGGGGAGTTCGAGCAAGCCAGTCGAGCTTTCATCCAACTGGGGCTTGCCGCGCGTCGAAAGCAGGCCGCTCAAGCCCCATTTCTGATCGCCAACGCAGCCAGGGCCCAGTTGGAACTGGGGAACGGTGATCGTGCCTTCCATATTTACCGACAAGCTCTTTCATGGCTCAGGCAGGACCAGAGATGGTACGCCCTTCGCCAGTTTGGGAACCGTTCAGCGGATGCGCTCGAGGCAGCCGGGTACCATGACCAGGCTGAACAGCTCCGTGAATACGTGGCAGCTGCACCGGCAGGCAGGGAATACGCTGCATCTTGCCCTCCAACACAGTCGAAACCTTCCCGGAATTTGCCTGAAAAATGCCCTTATTGCGGAGCCACCGTCAGGATGGATTTCTTACAACTCATGGAAGACGGCTCAACCCTCTGCTCCTACTGCGGAAGCCGCATTGCCCCGGCGTAGCATGAAAGCAAACGAACTGCCCGATAGATTAGAGCAGCATCTATCCACTCACACTCCGGAAGTTCGGGTTGAATGGGATGCGCGTCTGGCGGCTGTCTTGATACCACTGTTCACGGCAGATGACGATTGGCAGGTGCTCTTCACACGGAGGACGGAACATCTGGATTCCCACCAGGGGCAGGTGTCCTTTCCAGGTGGAGTAGTCGAAGCGCAGGATGCTAACCCTCAAGAAACCGCATTGCGAGAGACCGAGGAGGAGATCGGCATCCCCGCCGGAAAGATAAGCATCCTCGGAACCCTCGATTCGCTGCTCACGGTCACTCAGTTCCAGATTGTTCCCAGTGTTGGGTTAATCCCATGGCCGATGGAATTGAAGATCAACAGGATGGAGGTCGCCCGAGTCTTTAGCGTACCGCTCGCATGGCTCGCGGATAAGAACAACCTCGAAGTACGCAAACGGCAATTTCCTCTGAGCGACCGCCCTATCGATGTGTATTACTTTAAACCCTTCGAGGGAGAGGTTATCTGGGGCGCCACAGCCCGTTTAACACTGAACTTCCTGGACCAGCTTAAAGCAGCTGGGATCATATAAAAAAAGCACGGGAACGGATTCCCGTGCTTTGATATCCTCGCCGTGGGAAATACTACTCCTCTGATTCTTGTGCTTCTTCCGGAGCTTCTTCTTCGGCCAACTCTTCCCCTTCTTCGCCTACCAATTCCGGTTCCGCCAATTCCTCTTCCAGTTCCTCTTCCTCCTCGACGATTTCTTCCATCGTCTGGTAGACAACGTTTGCGATAAACTCATCTTCATCGGTGAGCACCGTAACGCCGTCGCCAAGATACAGATCACCAACCGTGATTGAATCATCGAAAGATTCGAGAACCTCAAGGTCTACGGTCACCCGATCAGGCAGATCGCTCGGTAAGGCCTCAACTTCGATCTCGGATAAGCCCGTGACGAGCACTCCACCAAGCTCCTGGACAGCGGGCGCATGTCCCACAAGCTCGACAGGAACGACGGTCGTGATCGTGACATCCATTGCGACCTTGAGGAAATCGATGTGAACCGGATTGCGCCGAATCACATCGCGCTGGAGGTCACGCACCAACACCTTATGGACTTCATCACCGATATAGAGATCAATGAGTGTTGAACTGCCTACTCCCGCAAGGATCTTCTCTGCTTCAAGCGAATGCAGTTGGATCGGGGTTGGCTCTATGCCCGCGCCGTATACAATGGCAGGAAGCAGGCCCTGCCTGCGCAGCTCTTTAACCTGTTTGCCAATAACATCTCTTTTTTCAGACTTAAGTTCAATTTCTTTTGCCATACTATCCTCCGGAGCGCCTCTCACCTGACTTCGGTTACCCTCGCTCCTTTTGGTTTGGGCCGCAGAGAATACGCCTCGTCTCAGCGACGACGGATCAAATTGCCGATTAGCAGCATAGTACCGACCACGAACCCCGAGGCGATCCCGGCGAGGAGGGCACCTCGAGTGTCGAGCAGCGGTTCTACATTGCCTTCGACATCGCGCGCAAGTAGGATTCCTACAGAGCTTTGATCAAGCCTGGCGCGATTTGCCACGGTCAGGCCTAAGCGAGAATTTCCCGCTACAGCCTCATTTGTCAACACCGCAGCTGCGCTGCTCTCATCCATCGATAATTTTCCTGCCTCGCTGACGAAAGCGACGCCGCGATGGATGTCAAGCTCTTCTGCCTTGATCAAGAATGCACCACCCTGGCGCATCTGAACCGAGGAAGCATTGATTTGATTTGCTCCCCCTTGATAGATATGCACAACATCGGCTTCAACCTCGTCGAGGGTTGCCCCCTCCAGGTCAACCACCTGCGCCTCGATGTCACCAGAATCTATCATTTCGCTCTTGTCAGGCATCGTATACCTTCCACTTGCATCAAAAAAGGCGTCCACCCTGAACGTCACAGTGGACACCCTGGCGCACAGGCTTAGATTCTAACCGATCGTATCAAGCGCCGTCAACGGTTGCGACACACTTCGATCGTGCGCACGCTCTCGATGTGAATACACGGGCTCTCGCCTCCTGATCAGATCAGGAGGCCAGACTCCTGACATTGTATTTGTGACTATGCGAATTCTACATGAGAGGTTTTTTCATCGCTGTAATTTTGGGACTTTGTTTTCGTTGACCGCCGCTTATCCCCCATGTTAGACTCGCGGGTTGGCAGGTCTCAAGTTAGAGGTTCTTCATGCGCAGGATGCACATCGGTTTGTCCATCTTTATCCTCGTGCTGAGTCTATTTGGATTCAGTGCCGCCAAAGCCCAGGCACCCGGGTATGCTGAAATCATATCTCCAGCCCCTGGAGAGGCTGTGCAGGGATTGTTGACCTTGCAGGGTTCGGCATCGCACCCTCTATTTGTGGCGTATGACCTCGCGTTCACCTTCCAAGATGATTCACTGACTACATGGTTTCCAATTGTCGAACGCCGTGAGGTTCAGGTCGTCGATGGGCGATTGGGACTCTGGGATACGAACGGTGTCTCGGATGGAGAATACAAGTTGCGTTTGCGCGTTCATCTCGAGAACGGCACCACGCTAGAACACACACTCGAAGGTATCCGCATACGCAATCACTCAGCTATAGAAACGCCAACGCCCGCTGCCGTCGGTGCCCTCAAACCGACCGGCACAGCATTACCACCGACTGCCACCGCCAGACCTACTCCGATCGTCATTGCCGATAACCCCTCTGGCGCAAATGTAACCCGGGCTTTGCAATATGGGCTGATCCTCGGTGCGCTGATGACTTTATCCCTGGGCATCTATCTCTATGTACGACGAAGGGTGCGAATCCGCTGGGGGATCCTCCGCATGCGGCGCATGCTCTTTCAGGATGAGCGCAAGAAACGGCGTGGTGGATGAGATGATCTTCCGTCGGAGCAAGAAGATGTGGCACCTGATCGTTGGACTGGGAAACCCCGGACGTGCATACCGTGAAAATCGTCATAACGCCGGTTTCATGTGCATCGATCATCTGGCGGAGCGCTGGTCGGTCTCGTTGTCTAAGAGCCAGTCAAAGGCGTTGCTTGCAACCACACAAGTAGATGACCGATCGATCATCCTTGCCAAACCTCAAACTTTCATGAACAAAGCCGGGCAATCTGTTGCAGCGCTGGCACGTTTCTACAAAGTTGAGCCCCCCAGGTTGTTGGTCGTTTACGATGATTTAGATCTGCCTCAGGGCGAAGTCCGCATGCGTCCATTTGGAGGTTCTGGTGGCCATCGCGGTATGCGCTCAATCATTCAGGGGCTGGGTAGCTCCGAATTTCCCCGACTAAGGATTGGCATCGGCAGACCGCAAGGGCGTGTGGACCCCGCAGACTACGTCCTACAGGATTTCAGCTCCGATGAGAAGGTGCTGATCGACATCGCAATTCGTCACTGTCATGATTGCATACTGCGTCTCCTCGCTGATGGCATTGATGCAGCCATGACCTACTGCAACAGCGAACAAGAATCATAAATGGACCTTTTAGCGCTTCTTAAATCGATCCGCGGGCTCCCGGAGTACGAACGGCTGCTCCTGCAGCTCAAATCCCCCGACCCTGTTCAAGGATCGCTTGAACTCCCTCGCGCGGTTCGTCCGCCCCTCCTGGCGGCGATGTACAACGATTTAAAAAGGCCTGTCGTATTCCTGATGGCCAGGGCCGATAGACAGCTCACGATCAACGAGGAACTTCATGCCTGGCTCAGAGCTGACACAGTCCATCAGATTCCGGATCCTGGGCCGCTTTTCTATGAGTGGGCTCCGTGGGGCGATAAAGTCCGGCTTGAACGCAGCGCAACTTTAGCAGCGCTTACCCACGGGGAAGGCCCGGGAGCTATCGCACAGCTTGGAGAGCTACCCCCGTTTGTCCTTGCTTCTACCAGGGGCACGATGACACGCACAATCAGCAAGCGAACATACCTTGCCAATTCCCGTTACATAAAGGCAGGATCTGTCATCCGCTTCACGCCACTTTTGGAACTGCTCGTATCAATAGGTTATTCCAATCGCAATCTCGTAACCGGGAAAGGAGAATTCAGCCACCGTGGGGGCATCCTGGATGTGTGGCCTCCTGCAGAACCAAACCCTGTACGAGTGGAATTCTTCGGGGATGAGGCCGAGACCCTTCGCGCCTTCGATCCAAACACGCAGCGCACCTTGAACCCGGTTGTGAACGTGCGCATAACCCCGGCACGTGAGGGCCTCCCCAAGCTCTACGAAAGTACATGGGACGATCGGCTCCCATTGCAGCAGTGGACAGATTCCTTCGAACAGGACCAGGTTCTGGAACTTCACCTTCCATTGATGAATCCTGAGCCAAAAGGATTTATTGACTACCTACCAGAAAACGCTCTGGTCGTGTTTGATGACAGGGTCGCATTTGAAAGCGCAGTCGAAGAGATCGAGGAAGCCGCCGTCGCGATGCGCAATGAGTCGACGCAGACAGAACACCTTGGGGAAGATTTTCCAC
>JASFUN010000014.1:0-11015 GCA_050050255.1 Anaerolineales bacterium
GGCCTTCCTGGTCGCTCAGCTTGCACCCGGAACACTGCGTTGGGTACAGCCTGCGCAGAACTGGCCATTGATCATCATCGCTGCGGCCATCATGTTGCTCGTGATCGGACTGCTGGTCGGCGAGCCCGACATGCTCGTCCCGGCGGCCGTTGTGGGAGGCGTCGGGGGATTGCTCTACTGGCAGAGCATCACGGGTCGATGGGAGACCTGGGCTTACGCCTGGACGTTGATCCCCGGGTTTGTTGGAGTAGGTGTTTTCCTTGCGCGCCTGTTTGAAGGTCGGCTGCGCGCAGCCTTCACTGAAGGCGGACAGGCGATCCTGATCAGCCTGGTACTTTTCACCGTCTTCGCCTCATTTCTGGGGCAGCGCGATTTTCCGGGCCTGACACTGCCGGTGCTGTTGATCGGAGCGGGCCTGCTGGTGATGATCAACACGCTGCTGTCGAGAAGTCGATAGCGTTCAATCTCAGCGGCTGCGACCGGGATCTCATGAATCATCCGTGAGGTTCAAAGTGCTTTATTAAACAGGGGGGCTAGCTCTGACGAAGGTGGGGTTGGCCTAATTTGTCATGCTTCCCCCGGCGTGCAGGAGCAGACGCGATTAGAATGCCGGGGAAATCAAGAACAGCTGCGATAATTGAGGAGGCTATATGGCCGGAGGCTCATCCGATAAACCGATCACGATCTACGCTGCGATAACGGCCAATTTTTTAATTGCGGTCAGTAAATTTATCGTTGCCGGGATCACCGGGAGTTCAGCGATGTTATCGGAAGGGATCCACTCGGTCGCCGATACAGGTAACCAGGCGCTGCTGTTGTTGGGGATCCGATTGAGCCGCCGAGATCCAAGCGAGGAGCATCCCTTCGGTCACGGGAAGGAACTTTACTTCTGGAGCTTGATCGTCGCTATCGTCCTGTTTGGCGTTGGAGGGGGCATTTCGCTTTATGAGGGTCTGCTGCACCTGCAGCACCCGGTGGCGTTGGGTGATCCAACCTGGAATTATGTTGTCCTGGGCATTGCCGCGGTCTTCGAGACAGGCGCTTTTTACATTGCCTTCAGAGAGCTTGTAAAGGTATCGGGTGATGATTCGGTCTGGCAGGCGGTTCGGGAGAGCAAGGACCCCACGATCTTCGTTGTGCTGTTCGAAGACGCGGCCGCGCTGGCCGGCCTGATCGTGGCATTTCTTGGTGTTTTTCTCGGGCACCAACTGCAGATGCCGCTGCTTGACGCGCTGGCTTCGATTGTGATCGCGGTGATTTTGATGTCCGTGGCTGTTTTGCTCGCCTACGAAAGCCGGAATTTACTGATCGGTGAGGCGGCAAGCCCCGAAGTAGTGGCATCCATCCGCTCCCTTGTGGCTGCTGATAAGGACATCGCTGAAGTTATGGTGCCGGTGACGATGCACCTGGGACCGAAGGAAATCTTGCTCAACATGGATCTGCGTTTTCGGAAGGGGCTGAGGACGGGCGAGATCGCTGCAGCCATCGATCGGATTGAAAACAACATCCGCAAGGCACACCCACAGATCAAACACATTTACCTTGAAGTCGAGGCGCTGCGCGAAGCCTAGCACAGGGCCATCTGTTGAGATGCTGCAAGCGCGATCGCTGACTGCGTGTTCGTCATTATGGCGACCCCCCATCCTCTGGCATGCGAAGATGCGCCAAAATTGATCCGCAGCCTGATAGCCGAGAAGGTTAGAGAAGAATACTCCGCACGGTGACTACATCCCATCTCCATAGAGCGTTTAGCAAGAAGTTCAATACAGAGATTGAGAGTTTATAAAGAACGTTCGAGCATAATAATATTGCAGCAAAGAGTTGCCGGTTCAGGCGATTGATTCAGTGGACACACCGGCGGCTTCATCGGTCCACTGCGACATCACAGAGGAGGTTTCTCATAATGAACAACGATATTCTTGCTGGGAATTGGAAGCAGTTGAAAGGGCTTATAAAACAGCAGTGGGGTAAACTCACAGATGACGATCTGAGCCGCATCGATGGTAGTTTGGAACGCTTGATTGGAGCGCTTCAGGAACGCTACGGGATTGAGCGCCAGGATGCACAGACGCAAGTTGAACAATACCTCGAGCAAGCGAAGAGTGAAATCGCCAAGGTATAGGTTCGAGTAAAGAGACATTCTCAAGGCCGGGAAATCCCAGATTTCCCGGCCATTTTCTTGATGCCGGTCAAGCCGTCCGGTCAACCTTAAAGCCCATGGTTTTCAAGCTCGGGTTGATATAATGTCAAACCACTGGAGGGTGATTAGATGACGGGACTTGATCGTCGTGAAATAGAAAGACAGATGCAGTCCGAAGGGCGCCTGCCTCCCGGGCAGTCGCTGACGCTGAAATTCCCGGTCCTGCATTACGGACCTGTGCCACCCTTCGATCCAACGAGCTGGGATCTAAGAGTGTGGGGCGAGGTCGAGGAGCAAATGCGCTGGGATTGGGAAGCATTTAACCGGCTGCCGCGCACGAAAGTGAACATGGACATCCACTGCGTCACACGCTGGAGCAAGTTCGACACGACCTGGGAAGGCGTATCGCTGCGCATGCTCGTCGAGGAGGGCCTCATCCTGCTAAAGCCGACTGCGGCCTATGTGATGCAGCACTGTGAGTATAACTACACCACGAACATCCCGCTGGAGGTCGCCCTGGCGGACAATTTCCTGCTCGCAACGCATTTCAATGGTCGGCCTCTCACGCCAGAGCATGGCTACCCGCTGCGCGGCGTCGTCGGCGCAATCCCCGGTGAAAAACGATCCAAAGATGTCTACCTCTGGAAGGGCGGGAAGTGGCTGCGCGGCCTGGAGTTCATGAGTGAAGACCGCCTGGGATTCTGGGAACAGGCCGGCTACCACAACGAAGCGGATATTTGGAAAGAACAGCGCGTGGTCGGCCGCTGAAAAGGATTCTGATTATGGCTGAAGCCCCGCTCACCGAGCGGGGTTTTTGATTCTCGGCATCTCGTGTCTATAATCACCTTGCTATGGCCCCATCGGAAGCTGAATTGAAGCAAATGCGCCACCGCATGGTGGCCGACCAGATCGCAAGGCGCGGGATCAGCGAGCCGCGACTGCTGGAGGCGATGCGCGAGGTACCGCGGCACGCATTCGTGCCCCCTGATCAACGAGGTTCGGCCTACATCGACGCGCCACTGCCGATAGGGGATCGTCAGACGATCTCCCAGCCGTATATCGTCGCGCTGATGACCTCATTGTTGAAGCCTGAGGGTGAGGAGACAGTGCTGGAGGTCGGAACGGGCTCCGGCTACCAGGCAGCCATTTTGGCGAGGTTAGCGAAGCATGTGTTCAGCATCGAACGGGTTGAGAGGCTTGCAGACGAAGCCCGGGAGAGATTGAAACGCCTCGGGTACGATAACGTCGACATTGTTGTCGGCGATGGGACCGCCGGGCTTCCCGAGTTTGCGCCGTACGACGGGATCATGGTTACTGCGGCCGCGCCGCGCGTGCCTCCCCCGCTTGAGGATCAACTTGCTGAAGGAGGCCGGCTGGTGCTGCCCGTTGGAGGTCGTCTGGGTCAGGTCCTGGAACTCTGGCGTTGTGAAGGTGGCCGGATGATCTCCGAGCGCGTGACGCCTGTGGCGTTCGTGCCGTTGATCGGCAAGCACGCCTGGCCGGATGAAGGCGGCCGCGCTTTTAACTGGGGCTAACCCGACTGCACGGGATTCAAGTAAGCGATCGCCTCCCCAGCTTCTCCATCCATAATCAGGTCCAGAGTAAATCCGGGGGTTTCTTTGCGCACGTCAATGAGGTGCACGTAGATCGCCCAGTCCGATTCTTCGGGAAGCATCTCGTCGAGGCGATTATTCGCATCTTCAAAGAAGCCGCGATTGAAATACGAGTTGGCGTTGGAAGTCTTAACTGCCAGGGGAAAGATATGCGCCTCGACCAGGTCCTGGAAGAAATGGGTCCCGTATGATGGTTCGGGAGCCTGCTCGCCCTCTGCCAGTTCGATCAGCGCATTAGCGTGGTAGATGTCCCCGTAGCCCACTGGGATGCCAATATCGGGGTTGTTGCTTCCCCAACGACCGGGTCCGATGAGTATGAAGCGGTGGCCTTCAAGATGGTGGTTGATGCGCCCGATTAGGCGCGCGATCTGGGTCTTTTGTAGCGGGGTGGCTTGTTCGTTATACGGCCCCGGGTGGACATAGATCACGTACTCAATGTCCAGGACTTTGCCGTCCGGGACCATGCGGTGCGACGTGAACACGATTTGCTCTTCGGGGACGTCCGTGGGGAGCTCGACTTCCATCTGCTGCAGGTGGCTCTGCGGGCGGCACTGAAGTAAATGGATGTGAACTTCCGGTTTCCCGGCTTGGCCATCCGCCAGCTTGATGGTGAACTCGACATCCACCGGGCTTTTATAGGCAGCTTCGAGGGTGCTCAACAACTGGCGCATACGCTCGGGGAGTGAGGTCCGGCTGAGCAGCGCTTCGAAAGTGACGACCAGGTCCTCAGAATCCGGTGCCGATGGCGTGCGCAAAAGATCCCCCAGCGAACCTTGTTCGTGACGCTGAACGATCCAGCGCAGGTTCGGGTTGGACGCCTTGAGGGCTTCCTTAATGTTGACGGTCCTGAAGGTGTTCTCTGCCAGGTCGATGAGGTCGACCTCATGCTGGGAGTAGCGCAGGATATCTCGCGGCGAGGCTTCCGGTCGCAGACTGGGGTGGCTCAGGGCGACCAGCCGTGGATAATCGTTGCCAAGATGTTCGACGGCGCGGGTACCCAACCCCCAAACCAGGCGCAGGAAGCCCGCCTCGCGATCAATGCGTGGGCTCCAGCGAAATTCGTTACGGGAGAAAGCGACCCCGGCCCCATCTGGCAAGAAATAACGCCCACGTTTACTGCCCTGGACTTCCTGGATGAGCACCGCCATGCGTTCGTCATAATCGATCAAACCGACCTCGCGGCGGTAGAGCAATACGTCCGGGTTGTAGACTGAGGCGTATATTTTTTTTACGGCGCACAGCAAATCTTTGAGATTTTCGTCAGGGTTACCCTGGTTCGCGCAGAAGTAACTGTCATATTTGCCGGCGAAGGATGTGCCATATGAATCCTCCAGCAGGCTCGATGAGCGCACGATCAGCGGCGCGCCATTCACGCTCTCCAGCAAATCAGCCAGGCCATCGATGATGTCGGCCGGGAACTGACCTCCAAGAAAGATACCTTCGATCGTTTGATAATCCGCGCGTATCTCCTGCTCGAGGCGATATTTCTGGTTGGCAAAGCGCAACAGTCCATTGAGTTGAGAGAATTGGTAGAAAACGTCGGCGCCCAGGAACCAGGAGGGAGGAACGTGCAGGAATTTCTTGAGTTCAGGATCGGCCGATTTACGCAGCACGGTGTCGGCCAGCATCACGCCCGCGGCTTTTCCGCCGATCTTACCACGCCCGATGCGGTGGTCCCGGATGGTCTTTAGATCGGAGATATCGAACCATTCACGGGCGATCGCCAGGTAAGGCAGATGGTCGCTGATCATCGCCTTGATGAGCACGACCTTGATCTCTTTGAGGTGGTGCTCGATGCTTTCTCGCTTCTCGGGAGGCGAATTTTCATACATCTCACCCTGAGCAAAGAGCATATCCCATGGCGCCAGTTCTGGATGGATTGTCAGCACGATGTCTTCGGTTGGAACCCGGCCTGAGAGCACCTCTTTGAGGATTTCTTCGAAATGTTCAAACGGCAGGTTGTAGGCGAAGTAAAAATCGGTCAGGTTGTCGCGGATGATGCCCAGCCTCTGGCGCCAGGATTCGCTCGGCTCCTGACCAAGCGAATCGCCCAGGCCCTCACGAATCTGAGATTGAACCGCTTTTTCACGCGCTTCAATCTCGAAATCCTCAGGGGAGATCACGCCGCGCTTAAAGAGTTCCTGGCGCATTCTTTCACGGATCTTCGGGCCAAGGATCGGGTACTGGCTGATCGCCAGGTATAAAGTTAAAACCTTTGGAAAACCGCCCGAATCGACGGCCATGCCTAGCTCCTAGTGCGTTTAATGATGCGGTCTTTGATCATTCTACCGTGAGTGAGGTTGGGATCCAATCGCTGCGAAGGTCAGGTGCCGTGAATCGAGCAGGGGCGGGAAAACCCGCCCCCGAGAGTTATCACAAAGATGAAAGAACGTCTAAAGGCTCAGCGTCCCAGGTGCATGGGCATGATTACATGCAGGAAATCGTCGCGCCCGACGGGCTTGATCACGCCGGGCGAGGATGGGGAGGAAGTCTCAAGCGATACGTTGGGCGTATCCACTACGCCGAGCACGTCGACCAGAAAACGCACGTTGAATGCGATCTCGATTGGTTCGCCTTCGATCGTGGCATCCACGATCGTCTCGTTCGAACCAGTTTCCGCGGCGGTTGCCGAGACTTCGACCGTGCCCGGTTCCAGGTCGCTTCCGGGCGTGATGCGCAGGCGGGCGGAGTGGGCCGATTCGCGCGCGAAAATATCTGCCGCCTTGCAGGCTTTCAGGAAGGCCGAGGTTGAGAGCACGCTGCGGGTACTGTGACCTGTGGGAATGATGCCCTGATAATCGGGGAATGTGCCGTCGATGAGCTGTGAGACCAACTCGACGTTTTTAGCCCTGAAGATCACCTGACTGCGGTTGGCAGGGAGCATCATCTCGACCGTTTCTTCATCGGCGTCGATCACCCTGGCGAGCTCTGTCAGGGCGCGCGCCGGGATGATCGCTTTGAAGGGACGGGCATCGTTGGATGAGAGGCTCGCCGTTCGAACGGAGAGACGGAAGCCGTCGGCAGCTGCGAGCGTGACTTTTGAATCCTCGATTTCAAACAAAACCCCGGTCAGCACCGGTCGGGCGTCGTCCATCGAAGCGGCAAACGTCGATTGGTGGATCATCGATTTCAGATCCTCGACGTTCAGCGCGATGCCGTCTTCCAGATCCGCCGGGGGCAGCGGCGGGAACTCTTCAGCGTCTATACAGCGGATGTCGTTGTTGAAAGCCCCGCAGCGCAGGTTCAGCGTCTGGTTGCGAATGGTCAGATCCATTAAGACGGTGTCGTTGGGGAGCGTGTTGACCAGATCGACAAAAGTCCGGGCCGGGACGGTCGTCTGTCCTTGTTCTTCAATTTTGGCACCGATCCAATAGCTGATGCCCATCTCCAGGTTGGTCGCTGAGAGTCGCAGCCGGCCGTTGTCGGTGGCAACGAGGATGTTGCCGAGAACGGGCAGTGTGCTGCGTGGAGCGACGGCGCGGGCGACGGTGCTCAATCCACGGGACAAATTCTCTTGTAGACAGGAGACCTTCATTGGGAACATTCCTTCAGGCGTATTTGGGCTGTGAACTTGAAGTATACAACGAGAAGAGGGCATCTACAATCCGGGTGGACAAGCACGGGGCAAGGACTTACACTTGTGGCGTGATGGAAGCAGACGCCCGGCAAGAGATCGAGCAACTCAGACGCATGGTAGTCCAGCTCTCTCGTCTGGTGGAGATAAGTGTCACGTTGAACTCCACGCTGGACCTCACCCGTTTGCTGCAGTTCATCACCCACTCCGCGGCGGACCTGGTGGACAGCCGCGCCGCTTCCATTCTAATGGTCGACGAAAAAACCCAGGACCTATACATTGCGGCGACCACGGATGTAGATCCACAGGATTTGCCCCGTGTGCCTGTGCCGCGCGACGGCTCGATCGCGGGCACGATCGTGCGCCAGGATCGGCCTCTGATCCTCAACGATGTGGTTGGCGGGGAGAGCGGTTTCCGCGAGGTGGGCACACCGGTGCGGGGCGAGGTGCGCACATTGATCGGCGTGCCACTGCGCATCAAAGATCGCGTCACCGGGGTCCTGGAGGCGGTCAACAAGCGAGAGGGGACCTATGACGAGACCGACCTGCAGGTCCTGACCAATGCAGCCTCGCTTGCGGCGGTAGCCATCCAGAACGCCCGACAGGTTCAGGCTTTAAATCGGGCTTATGAAGAATTGGGCAAGGTGGACAAATTAAAGAGCGATTTTATCGCCATCGCTTCGCACGAACTGCGCACTCCGCTGGGTTTGATCCTAGGCAACGCAGCGTTATTAATGGATCACACTGACGAGGATGGCAGCGAGTACGCCCAGGCGGTTTTGAGCTCAGCCGAGCGCATGCGCGCCCTGGTTGAAGAGATGACTAACATGAATATGCTTCAAATGGCTTCGGCGGAAGTGACGATGACGCTGCAGCCGTTGAACGATGTCGTTCAATCCGCCCACGATGAGGTCATCGATCTGGTTCATGCCAAGAATCAAACACTAGAGTTTAGCATGCCGCCGGGAGATATCAGGGCGATGGTTGACGGGCCGAAACTGAGCATGGCGATTGCCCACTTGCTCAGCAACGCCATCCGTTTTACGGACGACGATGGGAAGATCGAACTTGCGCTGGAGACACACGGTCGGGAGGCGTGGATCCGCGTTGGCGATAACGGCGCTGGCATCCCCGCCGACCAACTGGAAATCGTATTCGACCTCTTTTATCAGGTTGAAGACCATCTTACGAGAAGGCATGGCGGCCTGGGCTTGGGCCTGGCGATCGTCAAGGCGATTGCCGAAGCGCACGGGGGCCGGATCTGGGTGGAGAGCGAAGGCGTTGACGAGGGGGCGACGTTTACGCTGGCCGTGCCCTTAAGCGTGTAGGACCCACATCACTCCAGCAACCGGAAGACAGAATCCCCCTGGCGAACCCGCTTTTCAACCTTCACCGCCGCTTCCCCGCCCGCTTCTACCTGATCGACGACCTCGTGTTCGACCTGGATCGAGTCCACGGGCTGAGCGAAATCGGTGTGTGCGCCCAAAAAGTGGAGCCGATCCCCCTTGTTGAGTGTCTTGTCGAGCTGGATCACGGCGACTTTTATCTTATTGTAGTAATGGGTGACCTCGCCGATGCGTTCTCCCTCTGCCATCGCAGGACTCCTTTCGATTGGCTTCACGCCCTGTAAACCGATTGTACACCGGCGCTGACCCTTATTCCAGAAACGCATCCCTTCGGATTTCGGAGCATGCAAGGCCGTATGAATGATCGCAGAATTGCATTCAGAACAGCGATGTTTCGCACGTGTCGAATTCCAAAAAAGATAGTATCGTGAGCCGGAACCGGACAAAGGGGCAAGGTTGAGTACTATGCAAGCCGGGAAGGTAGATCCAGAGCGCAGCCTGATCGAACTGCTTGATCTGCGAAAAGTTTACGTGACCCCGGCGGGGCGCTTTCCAGCCCTGAACGGGATCACGCTTAAACTGGGAGCCGGTGAGTTTGTCAGCGTGGTGGGTAAGTCGGGTTGTGGGAAGACGACACTGATTAACATGATTACCGGGATCGACCGTCCCACATCGGGCGAAGTCTTCGTGGCCGGCATAGCGGTGCATGAGCTAAACGAAGATCGAATGGCTCAGTGGCGCGGCCGAAACCTGGGTGTCATCTTCCAATTCTTCCAGCTGCTTCCCACGCTCTCCATCGCCGATAACGTCATGATCCCGATGGATTTCTGCAATACGTTCCCGTCCAGGGAGCGTTATCAGCGCGCCCTGCATCTGCTCGAATTGGTCGACATCGCCGAACATGCCGATAAGCTGCCTTCCGAAATCTCAGGCGGTCAACAACAGCGAGCCGCTATCGCCCGTGCACTTGCGAATGACCCCCCTATCCTCGCTGCGGATGAACCGACAGGCAATCTGGACTCGAAGACGGGCGATTCCATCTTCCGATTGTTCGAATCGCTGGTGGATGCCGGTAAAACCCTGCTTGTTGTCACCCACGATGAGGATCTGGCAGGCCGTGCCTCACGCACGATTGAGATGTCAGACGGCCTCATCGTCTCTATGTAGCCCATGAATATGTGCAAAGCAGGTCGGGAGTGATGACGTTTCATCTTGAGGCGCGCTGGCGGAAAATCCTGCGGGACATCGTGGCGAACAAACCGCGCACGATCCTGGTGGTACTGTCGATTGCGGTAGGGGTCGCGGCGGTTGGGATGGTTTCGAATGCCTGGATCATGATCCAGCGTGATCTCTATGGCCCTTTTAAGCAAGCGCACCCGCACAGCGTGTTGCTGAACCTTTCGCCGTTTGACAAATCGGTGATGCACGCCGTGGAAGCGATGCCCGAGATCGCCACTGCGGAGGCGCGGCGAGTCGAACAGGAGTTGATCTTCTCCGAAAGTTCCTCTGAGCAGGAGATCAGCCTGCACGTGCTGCCGGATCTTAGCGACGTGCGCGTCGACGATTTTACGCTCGAACGGGGTTCGCTCCCAGGGCGGCGGCAGATAATTTTAGAGAGGATGACTGCCAAGCTCCTGGATGTACAGCCGGGCGATATGGTCACGCTTGAAGTGCGCGACGGCGATCAATACGAACTCGAAGTGAGCGGCATCGTGCATGATCTGAACGTCGTGGCCCCACGTTTCTTCGACGTCACGCACGGATATACAAATATGGAGAGCCTGGCCTGGATGGGATTTGCCCCGTATTACAACCGCCTTGACCTGATTGTGGCGGAAAATGGCGGGGACAGCGAGCACGTACTGAAGGTCGCTGCGCGGGTGCGTGAGCAGGTGCTGCAACCAGCGGGGTATCGGGTTTACGGAGTGACGTTCGGGCCGTTTGCTTCCTCCGCGCCAGAACAATACTGGGCGGAAATGCAGCTGGATGGCATGGCTGTTGTCTTCCATACCATGAGCATCGTTTCGATCTTGCTCAGCTCCGGCCTGGTTATCAACACCATTTCGGCGATATTGACGCAGCAGATCAAACAAATCGGCATGATGCGCTCGGTAGGTGCCAGCCGCCGGCAGGTAGTTGCTCTCTACGTAGTAAACGTCTTGATTTTCAGCGTGATCGCACTGGTGATCGCCATTCCTGCGGGGCTCATAGGGGCATGGTGGTTGGCCACATTCGTCGGCGACATCATGAACTTCGACATCGTCAACGTGTCGCTTCCACTGCAGGTCGTCCTGCTGCAGATCGGCATCGGGCTGGTCATCCCGGTAGCCGCCGGGCTGCTG
>JASFUN010000015.1:0-10974 GCA_050050255.1 Anaerolineales bacterium
GACCTTTGGTGCGCCCGATGGGCTGCAGGTCGCTCATACGTCACCCCCAACGGGTGTCACGCGCGCCTTCCAGAGCAAGTCATCGCGCAACAGGGAAAGCAATTCCAACTGGTCGGGAAACAGCTCAGTCAGCTGGTCGATAATGATCAGTAAAAGTTCCGTGATCACGCTTGACCGGCGCGTTAGCAGGAGCGGAGCGTAGGCTAGTTGCAGTCGATTTTGAGCGAGATGGAAGGCATGAATATCGTTTTGATCCAGGCGATAAACGCCCGCGTCGGGTTCAGGGGTAAGCGCTGGCGGGGTTTGGTCAGAAGACCCATCGGGCTGCAGCGTACCCAGCGCAGCGATCGATACCAACACGGCGCGCTCTTCCAGGTAATCTGGGCTGAAGACCTCCAGGTCGCTCTCCGGGGATAACCGGGGACCCAGCCGCCCAAAGTCGGGGTTGAAGAGCTGGCTGTTGTAAATGACCCCGATGATTCGGGAGCCATCGGACAGATTGATGCCCACGAAGCGTCCAAAAGCAAAATCCTGCGGTGCTGGAGCTTGATCGACCTCGTCGGTGCGGTAGACCTGGCAAAGGTAGTCCAGGTGGTCGCTGGAGTGGATTATCTTCCCGATCAGCATCTTTTCAACCTCTTCTCATTCGTTCGAAGAATCTGGAACATCGATCAGCGGCGTCCGCGCTTGCTGGTCGATTTGCGGGTGAAGCGCAGTGCAAGCCCGGCATCGTTCGTAAATCGCTGGACTAGCCGGTAGAAGCGATTACGATCCTGGAGATCGATCACAGCGACAGCATCGGCGGTCTCCAGCGCGTACGGATATCCGGTGCCCACGATACACTCGGCTCGCAGAAGGTCCAGCGCGTTTTCATATTTCCCGGATTCGAAAAGCCAGAGCGGGAATTCAACGCGCGCCGGGGGCAGTTCCGCGGTCGTCTTCAGGTAGCAGAAGCAGACCGATTCATAATAGTCTTGATCGAGGAGATTGTCATCACGCGCACAGATGAACACCTGTGAGCGATCACCCCACTGCATCTTGTCCTGAAGCAGGTCGGCGTCCGTGATCTGGCCGACCCGCTGCGTGTCGCTGAGGTGTCCGATCATATCGAGTAAATCATGTGCGCTGGACGAGTCGACAAACCCGATCAGCGGAACCCCTGATTTATTGGAAGCATCCAGAAGCCTTGTAATGGCGCTTGTGTATTCTTTTTGGAGTTTGGGCTGCATCAAACCCGCAAATGAAATGATCAACGTGCCATCGAAAAGTGCCATTGGTCTGGGAATCCGGGAGACGCTGTCGCGCATGTATTTCGCGAGGCGCTCTGCTTCCATCTCGAATCGCCGCAGGTTTACCCGGGAGCTGCCAGGCTCGTCCAGGCTCAGGTCATCTGTAAAAAGCTCGATCGGTGAAAGCACCTCAACGGCGACATCCTTGATGTACTCGCCGCCGGCTACGTGTGCGTTCTCGAACCAGCCAATCTGTACCAGGCCAACCGGGATAGATAGATCTTTGGTCGGCGTCACCTGTGATCCATCGACTGCAAAGGTGGGCACACCTTCCAGGATGCCCCTGGCCCAGTTGCGAGCTTGCTCATGGCTGGACCAGCGATTAGCGAACGGGACAGTCATGCTCTTAAATCGGTCGAACTCTTCCGTTGGCCTCGCCCCCGGTCGTTCGATCGGCGCAAGCCTTGCGCTGGCTGTTTCGAGGTCCAGGTCAAGGATGTTGGTGAGTGCAGCGTCGAACGCGACCAGTTCCGCCGAGGCGGCTTGATGGGCGCCCATAAAGTGTTTTTTCTTAGCGGCGAGGGCTGCATTGACCTTTTCTGGATGGAGCATCAAGCCACCTCCACCTGGCTGGAGCCATGTGACTTCTCTACGTGGATGACGTGGTGCGTTTCGCGCTCAAATGTATCATCGTGGCTGATGACAAAAAGCTGGTTGAAACCGGTGATGCCTGCGATCTGGCTTGCGAGGTTTTCACGGCGCTGATCGTCCAGGTTAGAAGTCGGTTCGTCAAAGAACGCCACTCGTATCTGGGAGAGTTCTCTCAGCAGGGCAAGCCGCACAGCAAGAGCGGCCGCCGTCTTTTCTCCCCCGGATAGCTGTGAGAATTCGCGCCGCTCCGCGGACCTTTCGATGGTGATGCCGTAATCATCCTCCCAGATCAATCTCAGGGTATGGTCGTTCATGATCTCACCGAAAATGCGGTTGGCTTCGAGTGAAATCGTCTGCACCAGTGCACGGGTGACGAACGGCCCTGCCTTGCGGATTGTGGCGCGGATAAACTCCAGCGCTTCGATCGCAGTCTCTCCGTGTTCCAGGGCCTCATTGGCATCCTGCAGCTGCCCCTGTTTGTCCTGCAGTTCTGAAATCGTTTGCTCGAGCTGCTGCATGCGTTTGTCAGACCCCTCCACAATTGCTTCCAGCCTCGCCAGTTCTCTCGACGTATCGATCACTTCATCCTCAACGTGATCGAATCTGGCCCTGTCAAACGCTTGTTGCGCGAGCTTGTAAGACTCGCTCTCCTTCTCAAGCTCTTGCTGGAGATCATCCAACTCTCCAGTCAAATGTTCAAGGCGTTCACGTCTATCCTCAAGCTGCTCTGCAAGCGAGACGTTAGCGAGGAAAACGCGCTGAGATTCCTCGTTTTCCTGGCGCTGGGCCTGGAACGTGGCAATCTTCTCGTCGAGCGCTTGATAAGCCTCCAGTTCCTGGTCGAGTTTCTTCAATTCGAGGTCCAGCCTGTCCAGGCTGTCTTTAAGTCCGGCCCGTTCATCAGCCAGAGACTGGCGCGATTCCAGCTTTGCTTTAAGCAGCGCCCATTCTGATTTTGGATCGCCCAGTTCATCCAGGACCTGCTCGATACCGGAGAGCTCCTTTTGAAGTCCGGGTAGTTCGTCCAGCTCTTTGCGCTGCTCTTCCAGATCTGCAGCCACTTTCTGACGCTCAGTCTC
The DNA here is from genome assembly GCA_050050255.1 of Anaerolineales bacterium. Taxonomy (GTDB): domain Bacteria; phylum Chloroflexota; class Anaerolineae; order Anaerolineales; family E44-bin32; genus E44-bin32. The sequence continues at coordinate 2,960 of JASFUN010000015.1, forward strand.
GAGGCGTTCCACCTGACGCACATCGGGCAGCCCCTCCAATTGAGCCTCCAGCTGCTCGACCTCATCCTGTTTCTCATCATGAGATCGACGGGTTTCGCTGAGTTGAGCCTCCAGCTCCGCAAGCTGCCCTTCAAGCTCGCCAATGCTCGCCTGGTAATCGTTGAGCAGGCGGTCTCGATGATTTTCATCGAGCGGTTGATGACAGACAGGGCAATCCGCTTCCGCACTCTCGTCCAGCGTTAACAGGTGCTGTCGGGTTTTCTCAAGCGAGGTCCGTGCGGCGGCTCGATCGGCCTGCAAGCTTGTCAACTTCAACTCCAGCGACCGCAGCTCCTTGCGGGTCATCTCGAGCTGGCTTTCTAACTGCTCGGATCGGGACAGTGCGGTGCGCAGTTCAGCGAGTTCGATCTCGATGCGCTCAAACCGCTGCTCTTCCCTGGAAAAGGGGGTGAGCTGTGCTTCTAGCCCCACGATGCGCTTCTGCAGGCGGGCGGCGTCCTCGGAGACCTCTTCCTGTTTTGCAGCCAATGGTTCAAGCTTCTGGGCGTGCTTTTCAAAGGTTTTCATTTCATTGAGCGAATCATCGACGCCCTTTAATCGTTGGGCTGCCAGGGCAACCTGTTTGTCGAGATCAAGCTTGTCCTTCTGCAGCCGATCGCGCTCCAAACGCCGCTGTTCGAGCTGCTCCAGCTCTTCCTGGGCTTGGATGTAGCGAAGGTATGCCGGTCGGGCTGCTTCTATCTCCTCTGAAGCGCGCTCTGATTCAGAGACTGCAGCTTGAAGATTCTGTTGCTGCACGCGCAGCACCTGGGCGCGGGATTCAAGCGTTTCGACCTGCCGCTCCATTTCTTGCAATCGCTTTTGTTCGGCGTTCAGCGCAGCCTGCTCCTCTTTGAGCGCATCCAATTTGGCCTGAAGCTTTTCCTGTTCCGCCCGGTTAATTTCGATCTCAGATTCCAGTGTGGAGCGTTCCTGCAGCGCGATAGGCAGTTGTTTAAGTTCACCTGTCAGTTCTGCGATTTTCCGGTTCAGAATCTCGTTGTCCTCGTTAAGCGTTCGGGTGGCCTCGCGCAGACGTATCCAAGCTTGTTCATACTCGTCGACTTGAAGAAGCGGATCAAACTTAGATTTTCTCGCCGCCGGGCGTTCAAGGAATGCGGCTGTAAGCAAACCCTGAGGAACACCGATTGAGTCCTCAAAGAGGGCGGTCAGATCCGCCGAGCTGTCGACTCCGAGGTGTTCTTTGAGCCAGGCGACCACGTCTGCTTTCCCACTGACGATCTTCGCTTCGGTTTCCGGATCGAAGATGTAGATCGAGCTGCTGCCCACTGTGCGCACGACCTGATATTCGCGTTCGTCAAGGACGTCGATGAAGGAAACCACGACCTCGCCGCTTTTCTCGCCCTCACGCAAGAACTGGCTTTGCGTATAGGGCAGCGAATCGAATAGTGCGAAACCGATTGCTTCCAATATTGTGGATTTGCCGGCACCGTTGGGTCCACTGATGGCGTTCACGCCGAGGGCAAACGGGATTTGGCCGCTGCCCGCGTGGCTCTTGATATTGCGCAGCTCCAGGCTGGTGATCCACATCAGATCAATCACCCTCCCGGTCTAAAATCTCGCGTTTAACGAGTTCGACGATTTGGCGTGGTTCCTGATCGGAGAGCGCCAGCGTCTTCACCTGTTGGATCAAGCGGGTCCATCCTTCGGCCTCGGGAGAGTAGCGCGCATCCTGGTGTACTAGGTCGAGGAGAACCTGGTATTCCAATTCGCTGCGAGAGAGGTGTTCGCCAACGGGAAGCTCGAAAGCCGTCGGCCTGGTGTGATTTTTCACCCTGACGATGAGCGCATCAAAGATCTGGCTGACGATGTCCTGAACATTTGCCAGGTCTAAAGAAGTGCGATCAAACCCGAGCACGCCTTCCAGGCTGACTTCAACGACCGGCTGCTCGGCCTTCGTCTTAGCCGCCTGTTCTTGCAGGAACGCACGCAGGCCCTGGTTCAACCCGGAAGGATCGCGGTAAAGCTCAACATCGAACGGCCAGCGGAGGAAGGATCGGCGTTCATTCTGGATGTGGTTGGCGATATGTTTAGGCTGTGTGTCCAACTCGAGTTGCACGTGATAGTACCCCCCCGGCCAGAGGCGCTGGTCCATGGCCGTCGTCTCCAGGGAACCCGGGTTGTATATCCACTCGGAGCGTTCGAAGGCTTTGTGCAGGTGACCGAGCGCGAGGTAATCGACGTGTTCGGCAAGCGGATCTACGACTGATTGAGAGATCCCGCCGGCCATGACGGGCATCTCGCCTTCCAGGCCAAAATGCCCAAGCATAATCGTGTATTGGACCTCTTCGGCTGGCAAGCCACCGAGCGTGTGCGGGAGCGCACGCAGGGCGGCTTCTGTTGATGCGCCCAGATAGGGAAGGCCGAAGATGCGCACCGGGCCGAGGTCAATATACCCCCCTGAAACGCCGTCCCACGGCTTGAAATGAACCTCGCCGGCCGAGTATGTGGGTGAGAGAAGCGCCAGATAATCTCGTTCGGAGAGATAATCCAGCCAGGAGATGTGATCGACGTATCGGGCGCGGTCGTGGTTGCCGACGATTGAGACGACGGGGACGCCGGCAGATTTGAGTTTATCCAGGCCAAAGACAGCCTGGAGCAACGTGGGTGGATCGATAGCAGATTTGTGGAACAGATCACCGCTGATGATGACGAAGTTTACTTCGCGCTCCAGGGCGAATTCAACGGCGCGATGAAAAGCACGTCCAAAATCGTTGAACCTATCCCGGCTTCCGTACTGCTGGTAGCCCAGATGAAGATCAGAGATATGTAAAAAAGAAATCGTCATTAATCAAGTCCACCGGTCCATCGTGAGATATCATTCTGGCGGGATACATCGCCAAGAGGCAGGGTGGCGCAAGGGTTGAGTTTGGTCTGCATGTGAGTTCGATGCCATCACCGCCGCCCGACCTATTTTTGCTGAAGATTATCATACCAAGGACCGGGCGGGCTAACGGGCAAGTTTATTTCGGGAAGATAGCCATCAATGCCAGGGGTCGATACAGCTTGACAGTGGGGACATTGCGCTTCGGTAAGTGGGTTGTGGCGATAGGTGATATTCTTGCTGGAAAACGCTAATTGATGTGCGGGATGACAGGATCCAATAGGAGGTTGAAATGAGTGTGCTCATTGCGGGAGGAACAGGCTTTATTGGCCGTGAACTCACCCTGATCGCGCTCGCAAGAGGGTGGGATGTTCACCTGATCACACGGGATCCTGATAAGCGTGGGGCGCGTTTTCTGGCGGATCAAGGCGCGCATTTGATCCAGGGAGACCTGACTGACGTGCAGGGCCTGCGGACTATTTTTTCTCAGGTTAGACCCAGACGCTATTTTCACAATGCCGGTTGGTATGAACTTGGCATCCCTGCATCCAAGCGCGATCGAATGTGGGCAGTCAATGTTCAGGGTCTGGCTAATGCGCTCGAAGCCGCCGAGCAGCACAATGTTCAGAAGATCGTGCTGACCACGAGTACGACGGCGTTGGGGGACACAGGTGGTGACGTGGTGGACGAGAGCTTCGAGCGTCGATCGGAACCTAAAAGCTGGTATGAGCGAAGCATGGATGCAGCCCATCAGGTTGCCCTGGAGGGCATCGAAGCAGGTCTGCCGATCGTGATGGGCTCACCGGCGCAGGTCATCGGCCCGGATGACCACGCCGTTTTTGGCATCATGCTGCGTCTGTTCCTGCGCAATCTTCTGCCCCCAACGTTGTGGGGACCTGAGGGGACGTTCTCGTTTGTGCACGTGGATGATGTCGCCATGGGGCTTGTGCGCATTATGGAGGATGGTCGTCTTGGCGAGAATTACTTCCTGGCCGGGAGCTTGATGTCGAACCGGGAGATGGTGGCTTTCTGGAAAGCGCAAACCGGACGCTCCCTGCCGATCATCTGGCTGCCACGGGGTATCGCCATGGCGATCGGTTATGTGTCTGCCCCGCTGCTGCGGATCATTGGACAACCCGCATTTATATCTCCAGAAGTGGTGCGCAGCAGTTACGTTTCGTTTAAGTACAGCGCGGAGAAAATACGCGATGAACTGGGGGTGGTGCTGCGATCCGCGCATGAGGCATGGGCGCATACCATCGCAGTTGAATCGACCTAGAAGGAACTAAGTTCTTCCCTGCTGGCGGCCGGCAGCCATACGGAGAACTGGGTTCCCTTACCGGGCACACCTTCGCTGGTCACGTGGATGTGACCACCGTGCCGTTTGGCGATCTCCTGGCAGATAGCCAGGCCAAGGCCGGTACCGGGTGCGCCTGTGCGCCGGCTGGCTTCGCCGCGGAAGAAGCGTTGGAAAATCTCCACCTGCTCATTTTGGGGAATGCCTATGCCGGTGTCCTCGACCTCGGCGATGACCCAATCCTGCTCTTCAACGCGCAGATGTCGTGTGCGCAGCGTGATCTCCCCTCCTTCAAGCGAGTAGTTCATGGCGTTGGTCAGTAAATTGGTGAAAATTTGCCCTAACAAACGCTCGTCACCTAAAAGCGGAGGCAGAGAGTCCTGCATCTCGAGCTGTATCTGCAGCCCCTTTCTGGAGGCTAATGATTTACGATCTTCAGCCAGGGAATCGAGCAGGTGATTGATGTCGACGTTGGATTTCCGCAGTGGCATCTCGCCGACATCCAACCTCGATAACGACAGCAAGTCATCGATCAGGTTTGCCAGGCGGTTGCTCTCGCGTGAGAGGGTCTCTAAATAGCGCGTGACCTTCTCCTCATCTTTCACGCGCTTCAGCAAGTCGAGGTACAGGCGGATGTTCGTGAGCGGAGTGCGCAGTTCGTGTGAAACGTCGGATACGAACTGGGTTTTAAGGCGGTCGACCTCCTTCAGTGCGCTGATGTCATGCAGCACGCTGACGAAGTTGATGATTTCCCCACTTTGATCCTTGACCGGTGTGATCGTGAGGGCGCCGTCATAGGTGGAGCCATCCTTGCGCTGGTTGAGCACTTCGCCCTCCCAGACTTCACCGTTGTATATCTCAGTATGAAGCTGTTCGTAAAATTCATCGCCGTGTTTGCCGCTCTGCAAGATGGACGGATCGCGCCCCAGGACCTCTTCCGCCGTGTAGCCGTTTAGCTGTTCCCAGGCCGGGTTGACAAACTGGATCTTGCGGTCGGCATCGGTCAGCATGACGCCATCACCCACGTGCGTGAGCATGGCATCGAGGCGATCACGCTCGGCCTCCAGTTCCTCCTCAAGCTTGATGCGTTCCGAGATATCGGTTACCAGCCCGGTCAGGCCGCGCGGCTTGCCGGTGTCGTCGCGAATGACGCTCACCCCCACAATTGCAGGGATCTTTTTGCCCGTCTTAGAAGTAAATACGGTCTCGAACGTGTCCGTCTCTGGGAGCTCTCCCCGCAGTCGCTTATTCAAGTTATCGAGATTATTCCGTTTGGTATCTTCGCTGAGATAGCTGGTCTGGAAGAACTTCTTGCCAATCAGATTTTCAACAAGCTCTCCGGCCATTTCTGCCAGTGCCTTGTTGACGTATAACAGCGTGCCGTCGAGATCCAATTGGAAAATTCCAGCTTGGGCTGTCTCAACAAGCGAGCGATAGCGGGCTTCTGAGAGGGCGAGATCACGGGTGCGTTCTTCTACCTGGATCTCGAGCCGCTGTGCCTGGGCTTCAATTTGCCCGTAAAGGTGTGCGTTTTCGATAGAGACCGCAGCCTGAGCGGCGAAGGCAGATAGCAGGTTCAAATCGCTGTCTGTAAATGGGTGCTTCAATCCCAGGCGACGTACGGTCATCGCGCCCATGATTCGGTGGCGCACGGAAAGCGGGACGATGGCCAGGCACTCTGACTCATCTTCGGGTGTCCCCGGGACCTGAATGCCGCGCTGATCCTCAACGGGGTTGTTGATGATCAGTGGTTCGCCGGTCTCTACAACATGCCCGGTGAGCCCTTCCCCGACACGGATGGGGAACTTCATGATGGCTTCCGCGTTGGGCTCCAGGGCGACCATACAATTCAATTCGTTGGTCTCGTAGTCCAGGAGATGAATGCGGCTGCCATCCGCCTTGAGCAGGTCGTTTGCCTGTTGGGCGATCGACTCAAGCACCGTGTCCGTATCCAGCAGAGATGAGATTGCCCGGGCGGTGCGCATGAGCGTCTCGGATTCGTCGGCCCGCCGACTGGCTTCTGAATACAGCCTCGCGTTCTGCAGGGCAATTGAGGCCATGCTGCCGATCGCTTCAGCCTGTTCCAGGTCCGAATGAGTAAAGCGCCGTTCCTTCGAGGAAGAAAAGAGCGCCAGGATGGCGATGATTTCATCTTCGATGATCAGCGGGACCGCGATCAATGACTGCACCCCCCACTCGATCGCTTCGTCGGTTGCATCCGGGTGGGAGGGATAATCGGCGATAAGCTGGGGCTTACGGTTCGCGATGAGATCGCGGATCGTGCCGGTATCCGTGGTCGTCACGCGCTCCTGGTAGCTTTCCGGCAACCCGATGGCGTGCGGAAAGCGGATCGTTTGTTCATGATCTCCAAGTATGGCGATAGTGGTCGCGTCGGCGCTGAGCACCTCGTGTGCGAGCTGGTTCACGCGTTCAAGCACCTCATCGAGTTCGACCGCGTTGGACACAGCCTCGATGACCTGGTTGCGCAGGCGCTGCGTCTCCAGGGCTTGCTCAAGCCTTTCACGCGCCCGGACGTGCCCGAGGGAGATGGCAAAATGGTCCGCCAGGGCGGCGACATGAGCCACATCAGCTTCAGACAGCCAGTCGGCGCTGACGTTGATCGTGCCGATGGGCTTGTCTTCCAGGATCAGCGGCGCAATGATCACGGGCACGTCACCGAGCATATCTACGATGCGGTTGACTAACGGACGCAGATTGGGAGGCGTCATTTGCTCGACGACCATTTTTCGGTCGCTTGAGAAGACGGTCTCACCCGTTTCGATCACCCGGCGGTAGACTTCCACGTCGTGCGGATCAAAACGGTATCCGCTGATGGAGATTCCCGCCAGGCGCTCAAGTGAGCGCATTAATGCGTTGTCGAGGGAAGGACGTTGTACTTCCAGGCTGCCATCATCTGTAAAGAGGGCGACGCCGCCACGCAGATGGAGCCTTTTAAGTTCTTCAGTGACAGCCCTGATCACGTCCGTTTCAGCCGAAACGGCGCGCCGGGCTACATCTGCGGTCGCCCTTAATGCCGAGACCCAAACATCGTCTCGAAGGATTTTTTCTTCAGTCGATCGGTCCACCCGGGATTCCTATTTGTCCACCTGTTGGCGCTAGTTTATCACGGTTGACCCACCCTGATCCCTAGGAAATCCTGCTCAATGCGATGCGGCGACCTCAAATGAGGGCGGCCCATTGTTTGCAGCTCGCTGTAGGGTGGAGTTCAGACCCATTTTACGATGGTGGTCTCCCCCTGGCCGACCCCGACGCAGAGCGAGACGAGTCCATAATAGGGCCGGGGTTCATCATCCGCACGCCGTTTCATCTCGTGGATTAAAGTCGTCATAAGGCGTGCACCTGAACAACCCAGCGGGTGACCGAGCGCGATTGCCCCGCCGTTGACATTGGTTATGTCAGGTGGCAGGCCCAGTGCACGCATCACGGCCAGGGATTGCACGGCGAAAGCTTCGTTAAGCTCGATCAATGCGATCGATTCGATCGATAGTCCGGCGCGCTCCAGGGCTTTCCTGGTAGCCGGGATCGGGCCGAGGCCCATCGTGCGCGGCTCGACACCAGCCGCCGCGGTGGCAATGATACGCGCTAACGGCTTTAGGCCTAATTCGTTAACGCGGTCTTCGTTGGCGATGACCAGTGCGGCGGCGCCGTCGTTGATGCCGGAGGAGTTGCCGGCTGTAACGGTGCCACCCTCCCTGAAGGCTGGCTTAAGCTTCGACAGCGCCTCCAGCGTTGTGTCACGGCGGGGACGTTCGTCGGTGTCTACCATAACCGTCTCGCCTTTGCGCCCGGGGACAGGCACCGGGATGATCTCTT
>JASFUN010000016.1:0-10594 GCA_050050255.1 Anaerolineales bacterium
CGGTATTCTGGTCAGCGTTAAGATCGGGGGTGGCAGCAACCTTCACAACCTGGATGCCTTTCTGATCGCCTTGATGATCACCGGGGTTTATGCAGGCACGTCCAGATGGCGATATTCCTCCCAGGGGAGTCAGGTGCTCCCAACTCCGGCGCCGCTCGTGCTGCTGGCGCTGAGCATGCCGATCTGCTTTGCAATCGGGATGGGCAAGCCGCTGCGGACTTATGACATGCAGCGTGCTGAGCAATCTCTAAGCCGGGTTAAATCGATCGTTGAGCCCATCGCGGAAGATGGAGGCAACGTACTGTTAATCTCGCAGCGTCACCTGCTGACTTTTGGCAATCTTGTCGACGTCGAGATGATCCCTGAATATGAAACCGTATTTCTGATGGAAATGGCGATGTCACGCAACCGGGCGTACCTGGATGAATTTCACGAAGACCTGGAGGATCATGTGTTTGACATGATCGTTGTCGACCGACTGTCCAATCAAATCCAGGGGCGCGAGCATAATTTTGCGGAGGAGAACAACGCCTGGGTGGAGGAGGTCTCAAGGCCGATTTTATGCCATTACAACGCTGCCTACAGTATTGCAAGCCCCCCGCTTGAGTTTTACGTCCCTTTGAAGGGTGAGAGCCGATGCGATCTTTAGCTGGAATGGCGGAGGTCTGAGCATGTATTGGTTCATGTCAGGCACCGTTGGTGGATGGCTATTGTTGTTCGTATTCCTCTCGCTGATCTCGATCGGTGGATGGTTCATTGCCAGCCATTCCTTTCGGCTGCAAGGGCGTGAGCGCCTGATTTCCGGAATAGGAATTGGACTGGTTTGCTACATCTTCTTCGCGAACATCCTGGGCCAGATCCTGTCCCCCGGTATATCCTTCTATCTTGCTGGCCTGCTGGTCGTCGTTGCCGGGTTGATAGCGCGCTATGCTGACCCGCAAGGGGAGCTCCGTTCCAGAGAGGTCAACGTCTGGCCGCTTCTGATACTGCTGTTCTCGTTGACTGCATTGATCACCTTAATCGGTCGTGGGATCGCGATCTTCGACGATCGTAAAAACCTCTCCATCATCTCGACCATGGCTGCCGGGGATATCCCACCGCACTTCTATATGAACCCGGACTACCTATTCAACTACCACTACGGGTTTCAGCTCTTCGCTGCTGGATTGATGCGAGTGGGCGGGTTGTTTCCATGGAGCGCGTTTGATTTAGGCAAGGGGATCGTATCTGCGCTCGCAATCATCCTTGCAGGGGTCTGGGGTTGGAGGGTGACACATTCAAAGGGCTGGGCAGCGGCAACCGGCCTGCTGTTGGCCTTATCGTCTGGCAGCCGCTGGCTGCTTAATTTCTTGCCGCTATCGATCCTGCAGCGGGCCAGCGTGCGGATTGATTTATGGGGCGCTTCCGATTCGACAGTGCGGTCTCTTATCAATGGGTTGAGCCAGAGTTGGGCTATAGATGGCGGCCCTCCGCTGGCGCTGCCGTTCGCCTATGTCAATGGAATCCTTCAGCCGTTCGTACTCAAACTGCACAAGGGCCCGATCGGTCTTGGATTGGTTATCCTCATTCTCATGCTGCTCTTGATCGGCAAGAACCGCAGCTGGCCCGGGTTCTTGGTGCTGTGCGTCTTGTCTGCCACCTGGGGCCTCACCGCTGAAGCGGAGTTCATCCTTTTTGGTTTTGGGGTGTTAGCTGCCGTAGCATTCACGGCTGCCTCAAAGGGCATGCGATCGTTGTCTGGCACAAGCGCGTATATCCAAACACTGCTTGCGATGTTGATTGGAGGGGTAGTCAGCCTGGTCCAGGGAGGCACGATTACCGAGATGGCAAAAGGCATCGTTGGTATCAGTTCCGGAAGCGGACTGGGGGGCGGCACGGGATTAGGTGGGTTCCAGTTTCGTTGGCCTCCTGCGATCGTATCGGCCCATCTGGGTGAGCTGCGCCTGACAAACGGGTACGAGTTGTTGGTAGGTCTGCTGGAGATCGGCCCGGCGATCCTGGCGGGCATCCTGGTTCTGTTCTGCATCCGGCGTTGGCTCCAGCATGACCGCCTTGCCGAAGCAGCTCTGGCATTGGGCAGTTATGCTGGGTTCATCCTACCCCTGTTCCTCCGCTACACCGTCGATCGAGATATCACCCGGATGAGCGCGTTTGCACTGTTGAGCTGGATCCTGCTGGCAGTGCCGATACTGGCCATCTTAATGCGGCGCATGAAGTTGGATTGGCTGCGAATTGCGGTCGTCAGTTGGTCTGGTGCGTTAATCTTTGGGGGCTTGGTTGTGACAGGCTCACTGTTTACAGCCATCCCGAAGGCAATATTCTCCTATCAAATTTCCGATCTGGATGTGCACATGACGCGCCAGGTCTGGGATGAGCTGCCCCAGGACGCACTGATCATAAGTTCGCATGAGTGGCTTGTCGTTCCGGTGACCGGCCGCCTGACACGTACGTTTGCGGACAACACGACGCCTCTCGACGAGTGGCTCAGGCAGCTGGAAGATCCTGACCCCAGAAAGCTGGAAAATGCAGGTTTTGACTATGTTTATGTCGATGAAGCATGGTGGCAGGAAATGCCAGCTGATATTCAGGATTCATATTCTAAGGAGTGTGGGCAGCTGGTGGCTGAGGTTGAAGATACGAGCAAGCTTCATTTTCGCAGGCTTTTCGATATCAGCCACTGCTCGGAGTAGATCATCCCGTTACCTATTTACTGTTCCCACAGGCCGGGCGTTAGAGTTATAATTCAGCGATTGAATTTTGGCACAGGTTGATATGGACGATACGATACCGACAGAATATGCACGCGATCTGCTCGAGGCGATCGAGGAGGATCCGGACGTCACCCAAGCTTCCCTGGCGACGCGGTTAGGGGTGGCTGTGGGGACGGTGAACTGGCATCTGAAACGCTTGATCGCCAAGGGCTATGTGAAGGTCAAGCGCGCCGAGCGAAAGAAACTGCGATACATCATCACGCCGGAAGGAATAGCGCTGCGTGCGAAACTGACCGTAACCTATGTTGAAAACTCGATGAAACTGTACAGGGACGTACGGAATCAAGCGCGCAACGCGATCAAGTTGGTTAAATCCGCCGGGTTCGATCGGGTAGGAATCGATGGGCAGGGGGACATCGCCGATGTATGCAGGCTTACCTGTCTGGAGATGGATATCAAACCTGAGGTGGACCTCTCTGATGGCCTTCCGATCCTGACGGTGGAAGGCTCTGAAGTTGAATTAATTAATCTTCCGATCCCTGGCAGTGACGGTGAGATGAAAACGAGGAGTTGAGCGGATGAGTGAATGGAAGCATGATCCCGATTTCTGGGGAGGGCGAAATATCTGCGTGACCGGTGGCGCGGGGTTCTTAGGCTCGTACGTGCTCGAGAAACTGGCAGAGCGTGGCGCTGAGGATGTCTTCGTGCCGACCATCGACGATTACAACCTGGTCGAACCGGGTGATGTGGAGCGCATGCTTAAAGATGCTGATCCAGATATCGTGATCCATCTGGCTGCCAATGTGGGTGGTATCGGCGCGAATCAAGCTCATCCCGCCGAGTTTTTCTACGACAATCTCATGATGGGAGTGCAGTTGATGCACCAATCCTGGAAGCGAGGTGTGGAAAAATTTGTCGCCATCGGGACGGTATGTGCGTACCCCAAATTCACACCGATTCCGTTTAAAGAAGAGAACCTCTGGGACGGTTATCCAGAAGAGACGAATGCCCCTTATGGTCTGGCTAAAAAGATGCTGCTGGTCCAATCACAAGCGTATCGTGAGCAATACGACTTCAACTCACTATTCCTCATTCCGGTCAACCTTTATGGTCCCAGGGACAACTTCAACCTCGAGACCTCCCATGTGATCCCTGCCTTGATCCGCAAGGCGCTGGAGGCTCAGGATCGGGGCGATGATCAGTTGGTTGTATGGGGAGACGGATCGCCCACGCGTGAATTTCTTTATGCGCAGGATGCGGCAGAAGGGATCCTGCTGGCCACAGAGCGATTTAACAGCAGCGACCCGGTCAACCTGGGATCCGGTGAGGAAATTTCCATCAAGGCTCTGGCGGAAAGGATCGTAGAGCTCACCGGATTCGAAGGTGAACTCATGTGGGACACTTCCCGGCCGAACGGGCAGCCGCGGCGCGCCCTGGATACCTCACGCGCGAAGGAGCGCTTTGGATTTGAAGCGGAAGTTAGCCTGGATGAGGGACTCAGGCGAACGGTTGATTGGTATCGCAGCGCGCGCCCGGAAGCGGTGAACTGACGTGACAAGCTTGGAACGAGCCGAAAGGTTGACCGAAACGCAAGATGAGCTTGTGACGATCATCAAGCCATCTTCCGGATGGTCATTCATCAACTTCCGGGAGCTCTGGCGCTACCGTGAATTGATCTACTTCCTCGTGTGGCGTGATGTGAAAGTGCGCTACAAGCAGACCTTGCTGGGAGCAGCCTGGGCAGTGCTCAAGCCGTTCCTGAGCATGGTGATTTTCACCGTTGTCTTCGCGGGGCTGGCAGGGCTGGAGACTGACGGAGCCGCACCGCCTGTTTTCTATTACGCCGGCCTGCTGCCCTGGGTGCTCTTCCAGGATGGGGTTACCAAGGCGGGCAACAGCCTCGTCGCTGGCAGCAACCTGATTACCAAAGTGTATTTCCCGCGCATCGCAATTCCTTTAGCTTCGGTCATGGCGGGTATCGTCGACTTCGGATTAGCGTTTCTGATTTTGGTGGGTATGATGGTTTTCTATGGCGTTGCACCCACGACGGCAGTTTGGACCTTGCCTCTGTTCTTGTTACTCGCCCTGACAACAGCGCTCGGGGTGGGGTTGTGGCTGTCGGCGTTGAACGTTTCCTACCGTGATATTGGTTATGTGACCCCCTTCCTGGTGCAGGCCTGGCTGTATGCCTCTCCCGTCGTGTACTCAACCAGCATCATCCCCGAAGGGTGGGCCAGGATCGCATACGGGGTCAACCCCATGGCAGGTGTCGTCCAGGGTTTCCGTTGGGCAATCCTGGGAGGCGAGGCGCCGCCAGCAGCTTTGCTTGGTTTGTCCGTCGGTGTGGCCATTATCTTCCTGATCAGCGGGATGATCTACTTCCGACGGATGGAACGTACATTTGCCGATGTGGTGTAGACGATGAGTGATATTGCTATTCGTGTTGAAGGATTGAGCAAGCGCTACCGCATAGGTGCCATGCCGACGGGTTACCGGACCCTGCGGGACAGCCTCGTAAGTGGTTTCAAACGGTTAAGCTCAGGCGAACTACGCAGGGAGAAGGAGACTATCTGGGCGCTGAAAGACGTATCGTTTGAGCTGCAAAAAGGGCAGGTGCTGGGGATCATCGGGCGCAACGGTGCGGGCAAAAGCACTCTGCTCAAGCTGCTTTCCCGGGTGACCGAGCCCACAGAAGGTTTTGCTGAGATCCATGGTCGCGTGGGGTCGCTGCTGGAAGTAGGGACCGGCTTCCATCCTGAACTCACAGGCCGGGAGAACATCTACTTAAACGGCGCGATCCTGGGTATGAAACGCGCTGAAATCGAATCGAAATTCGATGAGATCGTGGATTTCGCCGAGGTAAGGAAATTCATCGACACTCCCGTGAAGCGTTACTCCAGCGGTATGTACTTACGCCTGGCGTTCGCGGTCGCAGCCCATCTGGAACCGGAGATCCTCGTTGTCGACGAGGTCCTTGCGGTAGGTGATGCCGAGTTTCAGCGTAAGTGCCTGGGCAAGATGAGCGACGTAGCGCATGAGGGGCGTACTGTCCTTTTTGTCAGCCATAACATGTCCGCCATCATGCGCTTAACCGAGGAGACGATCGTCCTGGAGAAGGGTCGTGTTTCTCTGCGGGCGGCAACACCCGAAGCAGTGGATTACTATATGACCTCCGAGATGGCGCGTTCCGGGGAACGGACATGGGAAATCGGGGCTACCGCAGATGGAAATCCATTCCGACCGCTCTCACTGCGGGTCGTCGACCATCAAGGACGGGTTGTGGATCGCGTGCTTTCCACGGAAGACTTCACCGTCGATTTTGAGTATGAATTAGAGCAGGGCATAACCGGACTGCGTGTGGGGTTATACCTTTACACGAGCCGCGGGGAGCCCGTCTTCACCTCGTTTGACACGGATGATCCTGTACGCTATGAGCAGCTAACCGAGCGCGACGCCGGTCGTTACATATCGCGCTGCCGTATCCCAGGCAATCTTCTGAATGGTGGCACTTTCATCCTCGGAGTCAATGCGAGCTCGTTCCAGATCCGTTCTTATTTCACGGACGAACATGCGCTTACATTCATTGTCGATCCAACCGGTGCGCCGGGCAGCCATTGGGCTGAGCCACGGCGTGGACCAGTGCGTCCGGCTCTGGACTGGGAAGTAGCCGAGGCGGTGCGATGAAATCAGCTCCATCACACAATGTGCTGAAACGCGCCCTGGGGCTCTTCCCGGTCAGCGCCAGGATATTTCAGGCTATGCGCCCGGACGTCGTACCTCCCGGATCATTCGACATATCAAGGCTGGGTCGTGAGCTCCCGAAGTGGTGTGATGCCATCCAGTCGATCGAGCCGTGGCTCGTAGAATCGGAGCGCAAGCGAGTCCTTATCATTGCAAGTTTGAAGTGGTGGACGGAGTATGGCATCGCGCTGGGACTGCTTTTAAAAGCCGCCGGGCACAGCGTCGACCTGGCATTCCTGCCTTATCGGGATTGGACTTCGCCTATCTCGGATTTTGATGCGCTGCGGGGCGTGCATCACACCACACGTGTCTTTGCTGGTTTAGGACTTCCATTCGGAGTGCACAGTCTGATCACAGAGCTTCGTCCCGGTCTGGATAAAGACACAGAAGAGCAAATGCGGCAACAGGCTTTCCTTGACGTGCAGTACACGCTGCAGCGCGAGGAGATCGACGTTGAAGGCAATAATCAAGATCGAGTGCTCTACAGGATGCGACTGACGCGCAATCGCCGAGCGGCAGCAAGCGTCCAGATGTTACTTGCCGATGGCAACTTTGATGTGGTCATTATCCCGAACGGCAGCATCCTGGAGTTCGGCGCAGCGTACAGGGTCGCCCGAAAACTCGGCACGGACACAGTGACCTATGAATTCGGCGAGCAGCGCGAGCGAGTATGGCTTGCCCAGAATGCAGAGGTCATGCGCCAGGACACGACGGACCTATGGGAGGCGGTCAAGGATATCCCCCTACAGCCGGAGGAGCGTTCAAGTATCGAAAAGCTTTTCCAAGCGCGGCGCGGCGGCCAAACATGGGAGCAGTTCCGGCGCCAGTGGCAAGCAGGCGCCGGGGAGGGCGCTCTGCTGGCGCGCCAGAAACTGGGGCTTGACCCTGACCGTCCGGTGGTCTTGTTGTGCACCAACGTGGTCGCCGACAGCATGGCGCTCAACCGGCAGGTCTTTACAACGGGAATGGCTGAATGGTTGAGCAAGACCGTGGCGCTGTTCGGGGGTCTGCATGATTACCAATTGATCGTGCGGGTGCATCCCGGGGAGATGCTAGGAGCCGGCCACCCATCCGTGGAAATCGTGAAGGATGCACTTCCCCACCAACCTGAGCATGTCATCGTGGTTCCCCCCGAGTCTGAGATTAACACCTACGACCTCATCGAGCTGGCGCAGCTTGGTCTGGTGTACACAACGACTGTCGGGCTCGAGATGTGCATGCATGGGCTGCCTGTGATTGTGGCGGGTGCGACGCACTACAAAGGCAAGGGGTTCACGGATGATCCGGTAACCTGGGGAGAGTACACAGAGGTGCTGCAGAAACGCCTGGCAGAAACTCAGCGGGCAGGCCTCTCTGAGCATGAGGTAAACCTGGCCTGGCGATACGCATACCGATTCTTCTTTGATTACCCTTTCGAATTCCCCTGGCACCTGCTTTCGTTCTGGGATGATCTGTCCCAGCGTCCGTTCGAGCTGGTGCTCGAGGAAAGTCGAATTCAGAGGTATCGGCCTGCACTGGAGACCCTCGTGGGCCAACCAGTGGATTGGAGATCAAAGGCACTTGCTTCCCGGCAAGCGGAGGGATCCCTTGAAAGATAAATCCGAAATAAAACGTGAGGTCCAGGAATTCTACGATGAGTATGGTTGGCGGCAGATCGGGGACGGTCTTTATCAAAACTCACGCTATGAGGACCTGAGACCTGTTTCCGAAGAGTATGTGCGCAGATGCCGTGAACGAGTGAAAGAATTCGTACCCGGGAGTGGGCATCTCATCCTGGACGGTGGATCTGGTCCGATCCAGTACCAGGAGTACATTGAATATTCGCGCGGATATGACAGGCGGGTATGCCTGGATATCTCCAGTCTAGCGTTGAAGGAAGCGCGCAAACGCATCGGCGACCACGGGTTGTACGTGGTTGGAGATCTGGCAAACCAACCTTTTAGACAGGGTGCGTTCAGCGCGGCGATCTCGATGCACGTCATCTATCATCTGCCCATGGAAGATCAAGAGCTGGCTTTCCGGGAGTTCTTCCGCGTCCTGGAGCCGGGTGGGCAGGCGGTGGTTATCTACAGTTGGGGCGAGCATTCATTTCTCATGCGCATGATGAAACCAGCAGTACAACTCGCCGGTTGGTTTGTGAGGTTGTACAGTCGCATTCGCTTTGGTGGGCAGCGCCCTCTGAAATACGATGGCAAAGAAATAGACAAGCAAACAGCGCAACTACTGACGAAGCCTGGGTTGTACAGTTTCAAGCATGATTACCAGTGGTTGGAAAGCAAAATCGGGGATCTGCCCGCTTTCGAGATCCGGGTATGGCGGACGGTTAGTTCAGCGTTCCTTCGAGCGTTGGTACACCGTCAATTCTTCGGACGATTCTGGCTCAGGTGTTTGTTCTGGTTGGAGGAAAAAATGCCCAACTTGCTCGGTCGTATCGGACAATATCCAATGGTTCTTTATCGAAAGCCGGAAGGATAAGCTCCACTTGAAGGATGGTTTACGGCTATGAAATGGGAAGATAAAGTTATCTTGATCACCGGGGGGACGGGATCATTCGGACGTGCGTTTATTAAGAAGATGCTCTCTGAGCATACGCCGGCGAAGCTGATCGTGTTCAGCCGGGATGAACTAAAGCAGCACGAGATGCGTTCATCAGGTTTTAACGATCCTAGATTGCGGTATTTCATCGGGGACGTGCGCGATCAATCAAGGGTGCGCCGGGCGATGCAGGGGGTTGATATCGTCGTCCACGCCGCAGCGTTGAAGCAAGTCCCTGCTTGTGAGTACAACCCTATCGAGGCGATCCTGACCAACATTATGGGAGGCCGCAACGTCATCGAAGCGGCGCTGGATACGCGCGTCGAAAAGGTCATGGCGCTCAGCACCGATAAGGCTGTCAATCCCATCAATCTGTACGGCGCAACGAAACTGGCCGCGGAGAAGCTTTTCGTCCAGTCGAATGCATACGCCGGTGGCCGGGATGTTCGATTTTCATGTGTTCGTTACGGGAATGTCGTTGGAAGTCGAGGCAGCGTCGTTCCCGTCTTCATCAAGCAGAGGGAAAACGGCCGTCTCACGATCACGGATGAACGCATGACGCGCTTCTGGCTTTCGTTGGAGCAGGGCGTTGATTTCACGATTCGCTGCATCGAGCAAATGCAGGGCGGGGAGGTCTTTGTGCCGAAGATCCCGAGCACGCACATCACCGATCTGGCGAAAGCGATCGCACCGGATGCGGAGCTTGAGTTCATCGGGATTCGTCCGGGCGAGAAGCTGCACGAAGTGTTAATCTCAGAGGATGAAGCCCGTCACACCCTTGAGATGGAGGACATGTTCGTGGTTGAACCCAGCGGTGCTCTGTGGTTTGGTCATGCCTGGCGGGATAAGGGAAAGCAGCTGCCTGAAGGCTTCCGCTACACCAGCGACAGCAATGAGCAATGGTTGGACGAGCAAGAGATCCGCGCGCTGGTGCAACCGTTTGATCAACTCTCGCAGGAGAGACTGAAGCTAGAATGACGCGCGTATTGGTGACCGGCGCAAGCGGTCTGCTCGGTCAAAATGTGGTGCGCGTGGCTTCGAAGGCTTTTGAGGTCTGCGCGGTCGTCCACAACCATCGAATCGCTTATGAACGCGTGGAGGTCCGCCAGATTGACTTGAGAGAGGATGCGCTGGTCAAGCAGCTTGTTCAGGATACAAAACCCGATTGGGTGATCCACTGCGCAGCTGCTACCGCTGTGGATGAGTTAGAGCGGGATCCTGAAAAGGCAAATAAGTTAAATGTGCATATGTCGCGCGTCCTGGCTCAGGCCGTCGCGCAATGCGGCGCCCGTCTGCTTTATGTCTCAACGGATTCTGTATTCGATGGCTCGGCAGGACCCTATCGAGAGGGAGACGAGACCAACCCTAAGAACGTGTACGCCCGAAGCAAGCTGGAGGGCGAACAGGCTGTGATGGGATCGCTGCCCGGCGCGCTCGTCGTGCGCACGAACCTATTTGGTTGGAGTCCGGGTTGGAAAGTGTCATTGGCAGAATGGTTCTACCTGAACCTTACCCAAGGGAAACAATGCCCGGGCTTCACGGACATTTTCTTCTCTCCAGTCTATGCACCCGAGTTGGGGAAGATCTTTTTGCGCATGCTTCATGAG
>JASFUN010000017.1:0-10453 GCA_050050255.1 Anaerolineales bacterium
TTGGCCGGTTCCAACTGCGGCAGATCGCAATCGTGGCGCTTCTCAACCTGGGGTTAGGCTTGATGCCCGGAATTGACAATTGGGGCCACCTGGGCGGGCTGCTCGCGGGTGTGCTGCTGACGCTCTCAATCGGGCCCCGTTTCGAGGTCGCCTGGGTCGGTCTGGAGGGACGCCAGGTGCGCGATCTCCGGGCGTGGGAGACCTCGCGCTGGTACTACCTGCTCGCCGCGTGCGTGCTCATCTTGCTCGCGGCTGCAGCGGTGGTGCTGCCGACTCAAGGGTGACGCACACGGCAGCCTGAGTATGAATGCAAGCGCCTGCCAGCCGATTGACACATGGCTGGAGCCCCGCTTATAATCCGCCCCGCCATAGGATCACCAAGTTATAAGAGGAGCCTCTTTTCTGTAATGAGTGACAAGCGACCTGAAGTATTCGACATCACGTTTATCGGGGCCGGCCCGACCGGTTTGTTCGGCGCCTTCTACGCCGGTCTGCGCGAGCTGAAAGTCAAAGTAATCGACGCGCTTCCGCAGGCGGGCGGCCAGTTGATCACGCTCTATCCTGAGAAAATGATATTCGACACCCCCGGATTCCCGGAGATTCTCTCCAAGGATTTGGTCTCGAACCTGCTCGCACAAGCCCAGCAGTGGAACCCGACAATGGCGCTCGGTGAACGAGCAGAAAATCTCATCCGCGAACCACTGCCCGGCGGGGAGCAAGACGAGCAGTGCTGGGTGATTGAGACTCAGAAGGATCGCCACTATACACGCACGGTCGTCCTCGCTGCAGGCATCGGGGCGTTCGAGCCCCGCCGCTTGAACAATGAAAGTGTGGAGGCGTTCGAGGAGCGCGGTGTTGAGTACCTTGTTTCAGACGTTAACCAGTTTGCCGGCCAGCGGGTGCTGATTGTCGGCGGGGGGGACAGCGCTGTCGACTGGGCGCTGGCACTGGAACCGATTGCTGAGCACGTTACGCTCATCCATCGCCGTGAAGGATTCCGCGCGCATGACTCCTCCGTAAACGCATTGAACGCATCGACGGTTGATGTCAAGATCTATTACGAAATCCGCGAGGTGCAGGGCAACGATCGCGTTGAACACGCCGTGATCTTCGACAACCGCACGGACGAAGATACCGTCATTGACGTCGACACCGTCATCCTGACATTAGGTTTTAAGGCTGATTTAGGACCAATCCGCGAGTGGGGGTTGGAGACGATCGGCCGCCGCTACGTACGCGTTGATAACACGATGGAGACCAATTTGCCCGGTGTGTTCGCCGCCGGGGATGTGGCCCTCCAGGAGGACCTGGACCCCCTCAACCTGATCGTAGTCGGTTACGGCCAGGTGACGGTTGCGGTTAACTACGCCTACGCACAGATCAAACCGGGCGGCAAGGTCTTCCCTGGTCATTCCAGCGAGAAGATGGCTGATAAATAATCTCACCCATTAAGCAAAAAGGGCCGATCGATCGGCCCTTTTTTGATTCCCGGGATCTGGTTCAGGAGTCATCCTCACCGGGTTCGTCATCATCAGCCTGTACGTCCGGGGTGGAGCGTTTAGCGTCGCGCTCCTTGCGCGGTGGCCAGTAGAGTATCACGCCAAGCAAGCTTACAAACACACCGATCGCAAGACCGATAACCTGAACGGGGCCAAACGCGATCAGCGGCATTCGCTGCGCTCCCACCCCGATAAAGTCAGCCAGGGACGCCACCGCAGCAATGACATAGCCCGTCGCGATGAGGCGGATGCCGATGTCAGCCCGCAGTGATGTGGACAAGCCGTTGCGCACGACCCGCACTGTCGCATAGGCCCCAATCAACAGTATCGCCAGGCCGGTTAACCACACGCCGATCTGGACGAATCCAACCACAGGGCTGCGGTCCATGCCGATCAGGTTAGGGCGAACACCAATCAGGAAAATAAATAGTCCGAGCAGCACAACCGTCATTCGTCGGCGAGCACGGCGGATTTGTCTGCGAGTCAATGGAGTCATGCGTTCACGCTCTCCGGTAATGACCTCTCCAGAATGCGCAGCCAGTTTCCCCCAAGGATGGCCTCAATATCCGCTTCGGAGTATCCACGCGGGGCCAGCGCCTCGCCAATTAACCGTATGTCGGCTACGCTGTCAAGTCCGTCCGGGACTTTCTCCAGTCCGAAGCCACCCTCAAAATCACTGCCGATGCCCACATGCCGGGCGCTCCCCAATGATTGACAGATCGAATCGATGCTGACCGCGATATCTTCCAGGTTGACGGCTTCACGGCCCATGGCCGGGGTCCAACCATCCTTCAGGAAGTGATTCGCCAGCAAGATGCCCAATACAGAATCCCTTTCGCCGATGTGCTCTATGACGGGGGCCGTCACCAACCTCTCTGGTTTCTGGCGGTTAGGTGCCAATTCCAGCGGGGCGGTGTGTGTGATCACCACCTCACCATCATAACAGTCTAGCGCCTCCAGCGCGCCGTCCTCGCTCAGGTGGCTTAGATCCAATATCATCCCCAGGGCTTCCATTTCCCGCAGTAAATTCCGGCCGTCTGCCGTCAGCGGCCCCGGTTCGCCGGTGCCGCCCGCATAGCGTGTGCCGGCCCAGGAAAGACTCAAAATGCGCACACCCTTACTGTGCCAGAGATGCAGATCCTGCGCATCTCGAACGGCATCGGCCCCCTCCATCAGCAGGACAAAACCAACCGGCGCCTGATCGGGCTCCCCGTTGTTCCAGCCCTTCAGCAGCTCTCCAAGTTCAGGTTTGCAAGTTACCGGGGCGAATTGCCTGGGGTGCTCTGCGAACAAACGCTGGTAATAGGACCATTGATGCATGTATAGGCTGTGCGCCTGCTCTTGATCTGTGTAGCAGAGCTTGTCCCACGGACCTTCCTGCCATCGAATGGGAGCTGCGAAAAGCGTGCCGAAGATCAACCCCACACGTCCCTCGACCCATTCCGGCCAACCGATCATAGCGCTGCCATTCCTGGATGGGATCTCCGACGCACGCTCATTACGACGGGTCTCTTCAACAGAGCGGCGGTAATCACGGCCGAAAGTGAGTGCATTCCACGCCAGGTCTTCGTGCGCGTCGACGACGATCATCCGCCGTGGACCTCTTCAATGATGCGCGTCCAGAATGCATCCTGCTGACCGGGTTTGAAGGGCAGGTAGGGGGTGATACGATCTACCAGGCCATCATAGCGCTCAAGGATCGCCGCCCCGACCTCTTCTGGTGGTGCCACCAGGGCGAATGTCTCAAGCATCTCGTCATCCACCAGCGCGCTCATCGCCTGCCACTCCTGACGGCGCGCCAGAGCCGAGAGCTGCTCGGCTCGTTCGTCCCACCCGTGCAAAGCTAACACCCGGCGGTATGCAGGAGTGGACGCGTAGAAAGCGATCTGGGATCGCACGAAATTTGCTTCGGTCTCGTCGGTGACGATAAACACCGAGGTCGATATCTGGACAGCGCCTGGGTCCCTGTCGGCGCGCGCCGCCCCTTCCTGCAGCGCCGGTCGCACGACCTCGCGCAGGTAACGCTCGCTGTGCAGCGGATGGGCGTGCAGCCCGTCGCCCACCTCGCCGCACAAGGCGATCATGCCAGGGTTGACTCCGGCGAGGTAAATCGGGATGGCGGGTGATTGGATGGGGCCCGGATTGAAGAAGGGCGTCATCAGCGTCAGCTTGTAAGTATCACCCCTGAAATTCAGGCGCTCCCCGGTCTGCCATGTGTGCCAGAATGCATGGATGGCGGCGACCAGCTCGCGCAGCCGGGCGACCGGGGAATCGGGCCAGGGCATGCCAAAACGACGTTCTATGTGCGCCCGCACCTGGGTTCCCAGCCCGAGCGTGAAACGGCCGTTGGAGTTGGCAGCGAGATCCCATGAGGTATATGCCAGCGTCGCCGGGCTGCGCGCCAACCCAATTGCCACCGCCGTTCCAATCTCCAGGTCAGTTGTTTCACTAGCGATCAAGGCCAACGGCAGGAATGGATCGTGTTGGGTTTCGCTGCTCCAGATTCCGGCAAAACCCAGCGCCTCAGCCTCACGGCCGATGGCCGCAGCCTGCTTAAGTCCAACCAGGGGTAGACTGGCGTCAATTCTCATCAGGCAGCCTGTCATTCATCGATGTCATCGAGCGTACCTTCGTATGTCTCGATCTTCTCGCGCCACTCATCGGGGATGGCGATCGATGCTTGCTGTGCATAAGAGTAAGCAACCAACACGGTGGATGCTTGTGCAAAAATCTGGTGGGAGTTGGCATGACGCAGGACGTAGTTGAAGTGCAGGCTTTTCGTTCCCAACCTCATTGCGCGCACACCTACCTCCAGCGGCTGGCCATAGTAGATCGGCGCACGGTAGCTGCAAGATTGCTCGGCGAGGATGATCCCGATCTGGTCGAAATCCTCCCCTGTCCACAGCCCAAGGCGCTGTAGATAGCTCGCGCGCGCTTGCTCCAGGTAGGTGAAATACACCGCGCTGTTCACGTGTCGCTGTGCGTCGACATCACGGTAGCGAATTTCAATCGGATGGTAGAAATGAAAAGCGTCGTCGGTCGCGTGCCGATCTGCGTTTCTGCTGACCTGCTCAGGCATGAGAAAACGTTAAAGGATGCCGCGCAGCAGCGGGCGCGACCAGGGGATTGCAAACAAGGTCAGCGCCAGGGCAAGCGTAAACCCTATCGCTGCCAGACGATGCTTTGATACTGCGCTGTCCATCTTATCCACCCTCGCCCGGATAATGTGGATAATTACAACGGCAACGATCATGAAGGGGATATGTTCAAACACGATCATTCGCAATTCAGGGACCTGCATGGCATTGCCTATGTTTGCCAACGCAACCTGGACGTTTGGGCTCAGGATCGCAATAATCAACCCCACCAGGACTTGTATATCGAAAGCAATCGAGAAGATCAAACCGGCTTGATCATCCGCTTTCCCCCAGGCACTCTTTCTAACCCATCCCAGGTAGGCGCGTGCCAGGACGTAGACCGCGGCGAGGATCACCAGCCACCGGACGATGTTATGGGTGATGAGAAGGATGCGAAACAACATGGGCGATCAGCCTCCTGTCTGTGCGTGGAAAATTCAAGTTTTCAAACCAACACATAGATTATACGCCGTCATCGCTCAGTGGAAATAGACTCTCGGGATGCTAGCGCCAGGTGACGTCACCGAACAGGTTCAAGGGAAGATCCTGCCCCATCATGCGCTCAAACGGCAAGCGCTCCGCGCCTACCGTCGTCGCCTCCCCGTGGCCCGGGTAGAGCCTGATTTCATCAGGCCACGAGAAGATCGTGGCCTCAAGTGCAGCTAACAGCCGCTTTAAATCCTCGTGCGACTGGGTGTGTCCCGGACCCCCGGGAAAAATGGCGTCACCAACGATCGCACGTTCAAACGACGAATCTCGCAACGCAAACGCGAGGCTGCCTTCAGTATGTCCCGGAACCTCATAAACCTCCAGCTGCGCCGCGCCAATTTCAAGGCGTGAACCGGATTCCAGCGTGAAATCGAACTCGAGCCCGAACGTCTCAGCATCTGAGGCGTGACCGCCGACCGGGCAACTCAAGACCCCTCGGAGTTCGTCAAGCGCCCCGACGTGATCAGAATGTCCATGGGTGATCAGGATCATTTTGATCGGCGCACTTCCCACCCATGTGACGATTTTCTCAGGCTGCGCGCCGGGGTCGATCAAGGCCGCCGCGTTGCTTTCACGATCTTCCAGCAAGTAGCAGTTCGCTTCGTACGCGCCCACAGGCAGGCGACTCAAGGCAAGCATCCAAAACCCCTTTCTGGGCTGCGATGGATTTGTGGCCTAGCCGGCCGGTTCAAAGAAATCAAGCAATTCGTGGTTCACTGCTTCCGATTCATCATGCTGTATCCAATGCGTCGCTTCTGGATAGTGGATGATTCTTCCTTGCCTGCACCAGCGCAAGCTGTCGTCCGCAGCGTACTTACTGAGAGCTGCATCACGGTCTCCCCACAGGATCAGCGTCGGCACATCGATTCGTCCCGTCGTAAGGCTGTTTTCGAGATTTGCAAACGCGGCCCGGTACCACGCCAGCATGCCCCACCAGGCGCGCTCCTGAGACCAGGCCTTCTCATAGCGCTTTAGATCTGCATGGCTGAAGGTATTATCTCGACCGCTGCTGCGCAGCAGCAGTTTGCCTCCGCCGATTGAGAGCATCCGTTCCGGCAGCCAGGGGATCTGAAAGAACGCGATATACCAGCTCTTCAAACGCTGCGACCAGGAGTTGCGCAAAGCAGCGCTCATCGCTGCGGGATGGGGTACGTTGAGGATCCCGAGCCTTCGCACCCGCTCAGGGAAGCGCGCCGCCGTCCACCATGCCACCGCCGCACCCCAATCATGTCCGACGAGGTTCACCTGTTGGCGACCCGCCGCATCGATTAGCGCAACCACATCTGCGACCAACGCATCCATCCGGTAATCCGCAATCTCCGGGGGTTTCTCGCTCAGGTTGTAACCGCGCTGATCGGGCGCCCATACCGTGTAGCCAGCATTGGAAAAACGGCCGATCTGGTTTCGCCAGCCGTACCAGAATTCTGGAAATCCGTGCAGCAGCAGCACCATGGGGCCGTCTTCCGGACCAGCCTGTACGACGTGCAGTCGGTTCTCATTAATCGCAATCATCTGGGATCGCAGGCTGGGGTGGATGCGCTCACGGTCGGCGTCAGTGATCACAGCAAACCTCCCTGGATAAGCTCAACCTCGAACAGAAAAATCTTCAGTCTTTCGCGCGCCGCAGGCAAGGTCAACAGGTCGCGCCAATCGACCCGATCCAAGCGCAGTGCTGTGACGGGATTCATCCAGGACACCTTTCTTCCACAGACCTACGCCATCTGTCTGACGAGCTTCCCGCCGAATCCACCCGCAGCCGTACGCTCGACGACCAGCTCGTCCGCATCGTGGAAATGAAGGAAATCCATCATAGCTTCGGCAACCGCACTGACGATCTGTTCGGACGGCTCGGCCCCGGGCTCCAGGTGCAGGGCTTCTAGATGCAGCCGTCCAGCCCGCCGATCCAGTCGAGGGTCCAGGCGTCCAATTAGCTCCGATCCATGCAGGATCGGCAGGCAGTAGTACCCCCAGATGCGTTGATCGGCCGGCTTGTACGCTTCTAATACCTGCCGGAAACCCCAGAGCTGCTCATCACGTCCGCCGGGGTAAAAAAATGTGTCAAATGGGTTGATAAAGGTAGTGCGCTCCGCTTTGATCTCCCCGTCGGCACAGCGCTGCAGGTCCAGCATCCGATCGCGGTGCAGGATGAGCGAAAGCTGGCGACCGCCCGGCAAGCGCGTGTAGATGCGTTGAAAAATCCCTTCTTCGATGAGCGTTTGGATCTCTCCGGTGACGGAGGTGCGCGTGAAGTCGTGACAGTAGTCCGCAAGCTGATTCTCCGCACATACCCCGGTCGCGATCATCGTGCGCTCAAGGATATGACGCGTGGTCGCCTTTTCCCCCGGATCGCTGCGGTCAACCCATTCAGGGAGCACCCGCTCGGCCAGATCGTAAACGCGTTGAAAATTTACCCGGTCCGCGATCATCAGGTCGCCGCGTCCAAATAGGTGCTCGAGCGCTGTCTTGGCGGGTTTCCAGTTCCACCACGTGCCCGCACCTCCGCCGGCAGCTTCAAAATCGCGTGCCTTTACGGCACCCTCGACCTCGATGCGCCGGTACACTTCCTTGAGCAAATCTTGATTTTGCTCTTCCGCCAGCCAGCGACGCTGGCGTTCACCACGACCCCGCCGGGCGGATTGCATGTACTGCCGGCGATAACGGTACTCGCTCAAGGGCAGCAAGCAAGCGGCGTGAAACCAGAACTCGAAAATACGCCGGTCGTCCTCACCCTCATCATCCTGTGAGCCGCCGTAGACCAGAGCGTCCAGGTCGGCGGGGTCGTAACTGCCCAATCGACTCCAGATGGCAAGGTAATGGCTGCGCTGCACACGTTGGAGCGTATCGATCTGGACACAAACCAACTGGTCGATGAGTTCGGCGATCGCCGGGCGCGTCGCCTGAGGCTCTTGACCGTTGACCGTCGTGAGCCCCTGCGCGTAGAGCGCCAGGCAGCGAACCGCCTCCAGAGGGTAAAGCGCCTGGGAAGATGAGCGCATCCGGAATTTCCACTCCTCCATTCTGATCGACGACAAATAGCGGTCAGAATGATGAAAGAAAAGCCCCGAGAGTCATTCTCGGGGCTCAGCGATGATAAAAAACGGGTTCAAGCTTGTTCGGCGGCAACCGACCCGTAGAGTTGACGGTGAACCACGCTCAACGCCCGCACCTGTTCTTCGGCATGATACGAGGAGCGCACGAGCGGCCCGCTCTCGACCCACTTGAAACCAATCCCCTCGCCGTAGACCTTCAGCTCTTCAAACTCCTCCGGTCGATAGTAGCGGTCGATCGGAAGGTGCTTGCGCGAAGGCTGCAGATACTGGCCAATGGTCAGGATGTCGACATCCCACTCCCGCAGATCCCGCATCGTCGACTTGACCTCCTCCATCGTCTCGCCCAGCCCGACCATGATCCCGGACTTGGTGAGCACCTCAGGATCGAGGCGCTTGGCGTTCGTCAACGTCGCCTGTGCCCATTCATAGTGATCCTGCGGTTGAACCATCCTGAAAAGGCGTGCAACGGTCTCGACGTTATGGTTGAGGATTTCCGGCCTGGCGTCCATCACGATCTTCAACGCCTGTTCGGAACCTTTGAAATCGGGGATCAAAACCTCGATCGAACAACCGGGCTGGAGCTCGCGAATGCGTCGGATGACCATTGCAAAAATCGGAGCGCCACCATCCGCACGCTCGTCGCGGTTGACGCTGGTTATGACCGCATGCCGTAAATCCATGCGCTGGACGGCGCGCGCCACGCGCTCCGGCTCAAGCCAGTCGAGCGGGTTTGGTCGACCTGTCTCGATGTCGCAAAATCCACATGAGCGGGTGCAGATTTCGCCCATCAACAAAAATGTGGCCGTCCCGGACCCCCAACATTCGCCCATGTTTGGGCAGCGCGCTTCCTCGCAGACGGTATGAAGAGCCTTCGAGCGCATCATCTCCCGCAGCCATTCGTAGGTCTCACCCGCCGGAGCACGCACCTTGATCCACTCTGGACGGCGCTGAGGTTTGCGGCTATCGAGCACAGATTTTTGATCGCTGGTCATTTGCTCTCGCTTCATTGACTGTGACATTCGTGAACATTCTACCGCAAACCCCTGCGGGCGCGCCCGGGCAGCCTTGGTCGCGAGGGTGGGGGAGAGTATACTCGGCTAGATGGCCGAAAAGCATCATCGACCGCAGCCCTCCCTGCCGGCGCCGCCCCTTCGGCTGCCAGATGGGAAACGCGAAGTACAGGCTTCCCGGCTTGTGGGTGCCCTGCTCTGCTCCCTATCCGCCGCCGGATTCGCCAGCCTTACAGTGCTGGGAAAAATCGCCCTCAACGCCGGGTTGAGTTTGGCGACGATCCTCGCGCTCAGGTTCGGGGGCGCGGCGCTGCTTCTTTTTGGGTATCTGGGGATCGTGCGCAAACGCCCGATCTTCCCGGGAAAAAGGCTGGCGCTGATACTTTTCGGACTTGGTGCGCTGGGTTATGCGGGTCAATCCACCCTGTACTTCGCCTCGCTCAACCGCAACCCGGCCTCACTCAACGGCATCCTGCTCTACGTCTACCCGGTCTTCGTCGCGCTGATCGGTTGGCTGATTAACCGCACGCCGCCCACAAAACGCGAATGGGCCGCGATGGCCCTGGCGCTTTTCGGCGTTTTGCTGACCGTGCGCCAGCCAGGCGAGGAACTTGGCTTCGCCCGGGCCGATCCGCTGGGGGTGCTGTTTGTGATCGCTTCGGCGCTCTGGTATTCAGTCTACATCGTGACCAGCGACCGAGTCGTCCACCAACCCGGAGCCTGGTTGAGCACTGCCTGGATCTCGCTCGGCGCTTCCTTCAGTTTCACGCTGTTTGGCGGGGTGGCCGGGCTGCTCAATTTCAACCTCTCCCCACAAGCCATCTGGATCCTCGTCGCGATGGTCTTCGTAAGCACGATTCTAGCCCTGGGCACGTTCTTCGCGGGCATGCGCATCGTCGGCCCAACCGCTGCCTCGCTGTTGAGCACCCTCGAGCCCGTATTCACCGTGCTGCTGGCGATGCTGGCGCTCTCGGAGCGCTTGGCGGGGTCCCAGCTGCTGGGTGGATTATTTGTGCTCGCAGCCGTCATCCTGCTCACCTTGCCAGAAGGGGGAGACGAGCAAACAAACTGAATAGTTACAGATTTCACAAGTGATCTTTGTCCATTGCGCCTCTCACCCGGCAGGCGCTATGCTTCAATTGTCTGACAATTCAAACGAACAGGACACGAGAGGAATGAACCTATGGCCAATGAGATAAGAATCGATGCCCTGCTCCCGCCGGAAATGGCGCGTCGTGCCGAGTACATCGGCGTCAGCAAAGCGGAAG
>JASFUN010000018.1:0-10427 GCA_050050255.1 Anaerolineales bacterium
TTGCCCACCACGTTGGAGATGCCCCAATATGGTAACGCGTGTCTCCATCGAGCAAACATCTGCCACGAACTCACCCACAGCCTGGCTGATACCGCCAAGCCTCGCTACGGTGCGTTCGTCACCGGAGCGGTAATAGACCTTGGATCCATCTTTCGGAAATGCACCTTCTGCCACTGCGATGATGCTGAAATGCCGACCACTCTCGGCCCGCAGGTTTATTTTGCGGCAGATTTTCTCAAAATCAAATGGTATTTCGGGGATCAAAATGACGTCTGCACCACCTGCGATGCCTGCATGCAAGGAGATGAATCCCGCATCCCGGCCCATCAATTCGAGCACCATCACACGGTGATGTGATTCGGCGGTTGTGTGAAGCTTATCGATGGCCTCAGTCGCGGTTGTGACCGCGGTGTCAAACCCAAAGGTGACATCCGTCCCGCCGATATCATTGTCAATCGTCTTTGGGACGCCGATAACCGGACAGCCTTTCTGATACAGCTCCTGGCTAATGCGCAGGGTGCCATCCCCACCAACGACGATGAGCGCATCTAGTTGAAGCGCGTTAATTTTCTCCAGGACTTCATCCGAAACATCGACGACAACCTCTTCACCGTCTTGTATCACACGCCGCGCAAACGGATTTCCACGATTTGCAGTCCCCAGGATGGTGCCTCCCCGGGGAAGGATTCCGCGCACGTCAGAGCGTGTTAACTCGATGGTTCTCCCAGTCTCATACAGGCCATCGAACCCGTCAAAGATGCCGATCACCTGTACCCCATAAACATTCAGTGCCGTTTTTACCACCGCCCGGATAACTGCATTCAACCCGGGAGCGTCCCCCCCTCCGGTTAGAATTCCGATGCGATCGGTCATATGGCGTCTCTTTCCCTCGATGTGGGCAGCCGATGGATAACCTCAGATCTACGCGTGTGTATCACGAAGAATCGCAAACTGCAAACCTAGCGAATGCCCTTGAGTGCATTACGCTAGTACCTATCGCTCCTGAACAAGCGGACAAGTTTTGATTTAGAATAAGGATTGATGGTGATTAACGAGCAGAGGCTCTGTGCTCGCTAATACCGGTCGGATCAGAGGCAACCTGCTCTCTGAATCGGGATTGTGCTCAACTTAAGTAATCGGGAGGTTCGGAGGATGTCAGGAAACGGATTCGACCGTCGAGGCGTGATCAACACGGAATTCCTGATGACGCTGGTGATCTTGATCGGGCTGGTGGGGATCGTCATCGTCGTGCTCATCGGGGTTACAACGCGTGAGGAGCGTGCAAGGAATAACTACGAACAAGCTGTCGTCCAATCTGCAGTAATCATCTTCATGGATCAAAACCAAACGGATACAATCATCCCGCGCCCAAAGGCAAACGCCGATGTCATCAGGATTGATGATTCTGATGCCCCTTTCAAATCCTACCTGCGGACCCTGCCGACGCGCTGCAGCTACTATTGGGAGGTTGAGGGGGATGTAACCCAGGTCGAATGTCCTTGAATGCCACCCCAGCTTAGAAAAAATGCCTCCCTGACCGGGAGGCTTTTTGATTCATAGACTCTAGTCAAGGTCCCAGAATGAAATTTCTTCGATCAAGGCGCTGAAGTTTGCCGTTTGTGCAGAACTGATAAATAGACCAAATAAACCTTCAGCTTCATGGCTGCCATCGTTGAGCTGCATGAGCAATTCACCATTCGCATATAGGCTGAACTGATCCCCTTCTGCCAGTACCCCAATGCGGTTAACTGCATCCGGTCCCTTTTGTATGCTTTCGTCAGGTGTCCATCCGACGATCGTGGTCAATGCTTCTCCATCCCAACTTCGAAGAGAGTAGCGTCCATCACAAGAGACCCCGAACAAGTAGCCTGTGTAGCCTTTGTCTCCACCCGTCGAACGGATCATCAACCCGAACGCATCCCTGCCGGAGCATTGCCCGAAGGTGCCCGTCGCCTCAAGATATAGATCTTTTGCCCGCCGCCAACTCAGGATCCAACTGTTGAAGAAATCTGGATTGAAGGCGGTCATCTCCAAGCCCTCAGAGGCGATCTCGAAATTCGCATGATCATCACTGTAGAGCGCCCAGTCCGATTGATCCTCAAAAATGTCCACCCAGGTGGGGTCGCTCAAGCTTGCACGTGGATCCTCAGCGCCCAGAGTCGGGGAGGCTGTAATTTCAGGAGTCAATGTGACCGTGGCGGTGGAGGTGCCAGCCGGGACAGTGGAGCTGAGCTCTGGGACATCGGTTGCTGTGGGGGTGTCTTGCGGGGCTTCTAAAGTCTCGGTCGGCGGAGCTGAACTCACTCCGGGTTGGTATGGAGGAAGCAGCTCATAGTCCCAGGCGAAATACACATCCGCCTGGATCTCTCCTGGTTCAAGCTCTAGCTCTGTAAAGACGACGCCAGCATCGGCCTCCCCAGCTGGATATGTCCAGGTTCCCGGCAGCAAAAGCCCGGAGTTGCTCGCGCTGGCTGCATCTATTGAGACGCAGTAGGTTCCCTCTATGAGACCTGCAAAGAGGAACAATCCATCTGGCTCCGTGCGGGTAGTCGCCATTCCGAAGGAAGGGCAGGCGCCTTCCCCCAAACGGACTTCGACGCCACCCACACCGGTTTCATCCTGATCAAGACGACCATTAGCGATAAAAGTAGAACCATCCCGGGAAGGCACACAGCCCGCCGGGGCGCTCTCAGGAACAGGCTGTCCTGCTCCTGGAGCAGCGCAGATGTCATGCCAGACGCGACCTGCGATGCCTGCCTCCCCTTCTACCACTGCAGACGGCGGTGGGGACTGCTGAGGTAGGTTGCACGCTGCAATCAAGAGCGAAAATCCTAAAAGACATAGGAGCACATTTATCTGCCACCAATTTCCTAAGCGCTTGTGCAAGTTCATCGGACCTCCAGCAAAGGATCGCTCTGCATGAAAATGACCATCGCCAATATAACATGGCGATGGTCGCAGCAAAAGAAGAGTGCCCCCACGGGGGTTCGAACCCCGGTTTCGGCCTTGAGAGGGCCGCGTCCTGGGCCACTAGACGATGGGGGCAGCGGGTGTCATTCTACCACCCGGGAAAATCACCGTCAACGGAACTAATCCGCGCATAGCCTGGTAACGTGTCAATTCGCATGCAGGTCCTTGATGCTATAATAATCCGAACGTAAATTGTCTTATTTATTCTTCCGGGGATTCAACATGCTGTCGGTACAGATTGAACAAGAACTTGAGAAGATCCTGCCTACGGTTCGCAAACCGGGGCGCTACACGGGCGGCGAGCTCAACCAGGTCGTAAAAGATTGGCAAGCGGTCGATGTTCGCATCGCGCTTGCCTTCCCGGACATCTACGATCTGGGCATGTCGAACCTGGGCTTGATGATCCTTTATGACATCATCAATAAAGAAGACCGCATGCTCGCTGAACGTGTCTTCTCCCCATGGCCGGACATGGAATCAGCTCTACGAAGCAATGGCTTGCCGCTTTATTCACTTGAGACAAAACACGCATTGAGTTCATTTGACATCATCGGAATTTCGCTCCCGTATGAAAGTCTTTACACCAATGCTATTAATATGCTGGACATTGCCGGTTTACCTTTGCGGTCAGATGAACGTACGAAAGACGACCCACTTGTCATTGCCGGTGGGCATGCCACGTTGAATCCAGAGCCGATGGCGGCGTTCATTGATGCTTTCGTGATCGGCGAGGGTGAAGATGTCATCCTGGAGATCGCAAGGGCTGTTCAAGCATGGAAACGGGAGGGAAGTCCTCGCCTCAGCCTGCTGGAAAAGCTGGCCGCGTTGTGGGGTGTTTATGTGCCCTCGCTGTATGAACCGCGCTACTCCAGTGATGGCACACTTACCCAGATAACGACCCTTTCAGATAAGGCAAAACTCCCGGTCCTGAAACGCATTGTGCCGAAGCTCCCTGCACCGGTGACTAATTTCATCGTCCCTTATATCGACATAACCCATGATCGCATCCCCATCGAGATTACACGCGGCTGTACGCGCGGCTGCCGTTTTTGTCAGGCCGGAATGATCACCCGACCTGTTCGGGAGCGTTCTGTTGATGAGATCGTCTCGGCAATTGAGGAAGCGATACAGAACACTGGCCTGGATGAGGTCGGACTGCTTTCACTTTCATCCTCTGATCACGACGACATAGTGCCACTTGTCAAGGAAGTCAGCCGGAGATTCAGAGACCGCAATATTCGCATCTCACTCCCTTCCCTTCGCATCGAATCTGTCTCCGTTGATCTGATGGACGAACTGCATGGAAACTCATCACGTGCAGGTTTCACGCTCGCTCCTGAGGCGGCCACAGAGCGCATGCGCGAGATCATCAACAAACCCGTATCCACCGAACAGCTCCTGGAGACGGCACGCCAGATCTACGCGCGCGGCTGGCATACGATCAAGCTTTATTTCATGATCGGTCATCCGGAGGAGACGCTCGAGGATGTCAGGGCGATCGCCAACCTCTGCAAGTCGGTACTCGCTGTGGGCCAGGAGGTGATGGGTAAAAGGGCGCGCGTCCACGCTGGCGTAAGTACCTTCGTTCCAAAACCTCATACGCCCTTCCAGTGGGTCCCCTGTGACACATACGAGCAAATCACCGCCAAACAGGCTCTTCTGCGCAAGGAGTTGAGTGGCCGAGGGTTAAAGCTCAACCTGAACACCCCTGAAGAAACCCACTTTGAAGCCTGGCTATCCCGCGGTGATCGTCGTATGGGCGAAGTCATCCTGGAGGCGTGGAGGCGGGGAGCGAAATTCGACGCCTGGCGCGAATACTTCAATTACAGGATCTGGCTGGAGGCCTTCGAAAACGTCGGCCTGGATCCCGAATTTTACACGCATCGTGAACGACCAATCGACGAACCACTCCCATGGGATCACATCGATGTCGCAGTGAAGAAAGAGTTCCTGACCGAGGACTATCTCTGGAGCAAGAAAGGCCAAACCCGCATCGATTGCCGAGAGCGCTGTTTCGCGTGCGGGATTCTGCCGAAATACGCACAAATGCGCCGGGAGAATCCCGGAGAGATCTGGGAATGCCCGGAGGTCCGGTCACCCAGACGTAAGAATTCAGAATTCCTCCCGCTTGTGCCAGCATGACAGACATCGAGCGCTTCCGCTACCGCATCCAGTTTGAAAAAGGCGAGCAAATCCGCTTCATCAGTCATCTGGATTTGCATCGCACCTGGGAACGCACGCTTCGCCGTGCTGGTCTGCCTGTGTATCACTCACAGGGATTCAAGCCTCGGCCGAAGATCAACCTCAGCCGTGCCCTGCCTTTAGGGCAGACAAGTAATTGCGAGCTGATGGATGTCTGGTTGGAGCAGGAGATCGCCGAACCTGAACTGCTCAAAAGGCTCAAAGCAGCAGCACCACCAGGCCTGATCCTTCAAGACGTAGCTCGTGTTCCTCTATCGGAAGGTTCGCTCCAATCCAGGATCACCTCAGCCGCTTACCTCGCCACACTTCCAGGAAAGAATGATCCGGACGAAGTTCAGAGGACCGTCAAGCGCATCCTTCGTGCAGATCAGCTGGCACGCGTCCGGCGCAAGAAGGAATACGACCTCCGCCCACTTATCGAGGCTCTGGAAGTCATCACATCATCGGATGAGGAGTTGATGTTAAGCATGCGGTTGGCAGCCAGGGAAGGCGCCAGCGGCCGCCCAGAAGAAGTGCTGCTCGAAATGGGATATAACCCCGAACAAGCGCGTATTCAGAGAACAGAAATATTCTTCAGGGCAGATAACTAGAAACGCATGACGGCAGCGCACCGGTTTACCGGCACGCCGCCGTCTGAATTGTTGACTCAGATGCAACGCCCTGTTGCGTTGGCTATGGTGGACCTTCTATTCAATCAACCCAGGTCGAAGAGGTTCATGTACTTCATGGCCAGATTTAAATCACCCTTGAGTTTCACCTTTTGGGTCGCAATCGCCGTCATGGGGTTAAGTTTGCCGGTGATCATGTCGATGTAGTCTGATTCGTCGGCTGTTATGGCGAGGTCAGCTTCCTCGGTCGTGCCCTGTTCGACGCTGCAGGTTTGGTCCTCGATCGTGCAGATCCAATCGCCGCCCTCTCCCAGGTGGAATTGGATCATCGCATCTACGCCTTCAGCCTTGTCCGCCAGAAAGGCACCCGGCATCCGCTCCATGAGTTCTTTGACTGTCAATGGCATCGTCTTCTCCTTGTTTTCTAGAGTTGTAAGTTTTCAAATATGCCGGCTGCACCCATCCCGCCGCCGATGCACATCGTGACCATAACATACTTCGATTTCCGGCGCTTCGCTTCATGCATGATCTGGACGGTTAGCTTCGCTCCCGTAGCCCCCAGGGGATGCCCCAGGGCGATGGCGCCGCCGTTGACGTTCACTTTCGATGGGTCGAGCTCCAGGTTGCGAATCACGGCCAGACTCTGGGAGGCAAAAGCCTCGTTTAGCTCGATGATGTCGATATCGTCCAGATCAACCCCGTATCTTTCGAGAACTTTCGGCACCGCTTTAATCGGACCAATGCCCATGATTTCCGGTGGCACTCCGGCAACCGCGTAACCGACGAAACGCATCCATGGTTGAAGGCCAAGCTCGTCTGCCTTCTCTGCACTCATCACGACAACTGCTGCGGCGCCATCCGAGAGCGGTGAAGAGTTCCCGGCTGTCACCGAGCCATCCGGCGCGAACACCGGCCGCAGTTTAGCGAGTGCTTCTATCGTCGTGTCCCTGCGGACCAGCTCATCCTCGTCAAACAAGACCGTTTCAGTCCCATCGAGATTCCTGGTCGTCACTTCCAACGGGACGATCTCATCCTCAAAAAATCCGGCATCTTGAGCTTCGGCCGCTTTGCGGTGACTGTCGAATGCAAATTGGTCCATATCATCTCGGCTGACCCCATATTCTGCGACGACATTTTCGGCTGTTTGACCCATACTGATGTACGACTCGGGCATTTCGACTACGAGCTCGGGGTGTGGGCTGATACGAAATCCGGTCATCGGGACCATGCTCATGCTCTCGACACCGCCGGCTATGATGATATCCGCGCCGCCCGCAATGACGCGCTCGCATGACTGAGCGATCGTTTGCAGGCCGGACGAGCAGAACCGATTAACCGTCATCCCGGGAACCGAATCCGGAAAGCCAGCATAGAGCGCGATCGATCTGGCCACGTTCAAACCCTGGCTTCCTTCCGGGAAAGCACACCCGACGACGATGTCGTCCACCAGCGATTTGTCCAGTCCGCCGGCACGTTCCCACGCTGCCTCGATGGCATTGCGGGCCATATCCTCCGGACGGTATGATTTCAGGGTCCCTTTTTTCGCCCGGCCGACAGCGGTGCGTGCTCCTGCTACAAGTACTGCTTCACGAGCCATAGCAATTCTCCTTCATGGTAAGGGATTTGGAATATAAGGGGAGCTCCGGACGTTTCAAACCCCGACAAGTCATGGAGAATTTTTCTAATCGTGGTCATTGAACGATCCGTAGATTGCGAATCCCTTTTCCTTAGTCCCTGATAATTACTCTCTAATTCCTTAATGGCTTATTCGTCTCCATCATATGCTGCAACCGCTCGAGAGTCTTGGGCTCATGACAGAGATCCAGAAACGCCTCGCGTTCCAAATCGAGAATATATTCCTCGGGCACCCACTCCGGTTCAGTAATATCCCCTCCACATAGGACCCATCCGAGTTTATTGGCGATAACAGAATCGTGTTCCGTCGCCCAACCAGCTTCTCGAAGTCCCCAGACAGCTGCGCGCAGAGCGGCGAGGACATCCCTCCCGGCAGCGTAGACACGCTCCCGGTATGGAGGCTTGTAGCCTTCCTTGACCATCGCAAGCGCTGATCGCTTAGCTTCACCAAGCAGGTGTTCCTTTTTCATGATGATTCGATCGCCGGGTTGGAAGAAGCCCATCTCAAACGCCTCCCAGGCCCCGGTGGCAACCTTCGCCATCGCGATCTGTTCAAAGATCTTCTGCATCACCGAAATCGGATCGGCGTTTTCTATCCGCATCACCGGGTTCACAACCCTGCGGATCATCTCTTTTGTGCCGCTGCCTGCAGGAATGACACCGACGCCCATCTCGACCAGGCCGATGAAAGTCTCGGCGGCAGCGACACGCCTGGAAGCCGCCATACAGACCTCCGCTCCGCCGCCCAGAACCATGCCGTGTGGTGCGGCGACAACCGGTTTACGGAAGTAGCGCATGCGCATCAAGGTCTGCTGCATCCCATGGACCAGGTCTGAGATCTGGTCAAAGGCTTCCTGCTGAGCAGCTATCCAGATTAGCGCGATATTAGCACCGGCCGAGAAGTGTTGCCCTTCGTTGCCGATGACGAGTGCGTCGAACTCTCCGGATTCAGCACGGTCCATGGCTATAGTCAGCATGTCGAATATGTCCGCATCCAGAGTGTTGGCAGTGCTGTGAAACTCGATCAACCCAACTCGATCACCCATGTCGATCAGGCTTGCGGAAGGGTTGCTTTTCAGGATTGCTCCTTCCCGCTGCTTGATCACTTCGATCGGCAGGACGCGTTCATCAATTTCCAGGGGTTCGTAATCGCCCTTTGCAAGATCGTAGTAAGCCTCTGGCCTTCCATTTTCATCGTATTTATAAAACGAATCGTGGCCGCTTTCGAGCATCTCTTTTACCCAGGGGGCGACTTCAATGTCCTTTGATTCGAGCTGCTCCACGGTTTCTTTTACCCCCAATGCGTCCCAGATCTCAAATGGGCCAAGCTCATTCGCAAAACCCC
This sequence comes from Anaerolineales bacterium, assembly GCA_050050255.1. GTDB lineage: Bacteria > Chloroflexota > Anaerolineae > Anaerolineales > E44-bin32 > E44-bin32. Next base: position 8,761 of record JASFUN010000018.1, read on the forward strand.
ATTTCATTGCGTGGTCGATATCCACGAACCGATCTGCGATTTCGGGCACCCGCCGGGAAGCGTATCCCAGCATGAACGCGGTCGTTTCCCAGATGAAGCGTGCCAGCCGCCTGGTCTCTTCCGAAGCATCATCGTTGCCGGCCTGATCCACAAGCCAACGGTAGCGTTCGCCGAGATCCTTGATCTCCTTGCCCTCGCTGAAGATCTCTAAGCGAGGCTTCTCTGGCGGTTCGTGTTCCAGTGTTTCAGGATTTAGAACCCAGAATTCCTTCTTACCTTCTTCGTTGATGACCTGCTTATAGAAGCCCACCCTGGTCTTATTCCCCAGCCACTTGCGATCTACCATCTCATCCAGAAGCTCGATAGTGGGACCATGCCTGAGGACCTGTCGGGATTCATCGTTGGGCAGCAGGTCATAGAGATTCGCCCCGACGTGGGCGGCGACATCGTTGCCGATCAGATCACGCAGCCTGAAGATCGCTGTCTTGGGGCGGCCGACCAATGTCCCCATCAACGCGTCGAGCTCCTCAATGCCGTAGCCATGATCCAGCGCGTAGGCCATTTCAAACGCGCTTGCAATTGAGAACATCCGGTTGGCGATAAAGTTGGGGGTATCCTTGCAGATGACGACTCCCTTGCCAAGCGTCTCCTGGCTGAACTCTACGATGTAATCGAGCACCTCTGGATCCGTGCCCCCGTGCGGGATGACTTCTAACAGCTGAAGCCAACGTGGAGGGTTGAAAAAGTGCATCCCGAGGAAATGTTTCTTAAAGCCCTCATCCCGCCCTTCTGCCAGATCCTGGATCGGCAAGCCAGATGTGTTCGTTGCGACGATGCATTCCGGGCTGCGGAGCTTTTCGATACGCTCATAAAGACCGCGTTTTATCTCCAGGTTCTCTACAATCGCCTCCACAATCAAGTCGACGCCGGCTAACTTCTCTACATCATCCTCAAGGTTGCCCAATTCGACCAATTGCTTGGAACGCTCGCTCAGCACCGCTGGAGGCCTGCTCTTTACAACTGCTTTCCAGCCAGCTTCCACTATGCGGTTGCGAACTTCGTCATCTTCAAGCGTGAGCCCGGCTGCTTTTTCTGCCTCCGACAACTCACGAGGGACGATGTCCAGCAGCAGTGTGGGGATGCCGAGGCCCGCGAACAGGGCTGCAATGCCCCCGCCCATCGTGCCGGATCCAACCACTGCAGCTTTGGTGATGTTGTATTCCATCGGATCCAAACTCCTATCTTATGAGACCCGAAGAAGGGTCCACTCCCAGTGCAGGAGAGCCAGGATGCTTATCTCACTGCCGGCTCTCCGTCGATCGTCAATTCAACTCGTGTCGGCTGTAGCCGAGGATTCTGCGGGCGACGATGAGGCGGTTGATCTGACCGGTGCCTTCATAGAGGTCATTGATCTTCGCATCACGGAACCACTTTTCAAGCAGATGATCACGCGAGTAACCCAGCGGACCGAGCAGTTCAACAGCTTTCTGTGTGATCTTGACGACGACATCACCCGCCTTGACCTTGCAGGCAGAAGCTTCGATCGTGTTCCCCTTTCGTTCATCCGCCAGCCACATCGATTTGAGCGTCAGCAGCCAGGTTGAACGAAGCCAGGTTTCCATATCAACGATCTCGCGCTCGAGATCGGTCATACGGTTGCGCGGCAG
>JASFUN010000019.1:0-10364 GCA_050050255.1 Anaerolineales bacterium
AACTTCCAGAACTTCCATATCAAAAAACCGAGCGTTTTGTTGAGGATCTGGGTCTATCCCATTACACCGCCAGTGTAATTGCTGCAGATAAGCCCATCGCCGAATTTTTCGAAGCTGCATTGAAACGCTCCCCTTCAGCACCTGCGGATAAAATCGCAAACTGGATCTCAACCGACCTGTTTGCGCTGCTTAACCAGTCCGGCGTATCCATTGACCAATCCCGGGTTAGCCCTGAAGACATGGCTGCGATCGCATCGCTCGTGGCTGATGGCGAGATCAACTCCACCAGCGCCAAGGTCGTCCTTGAGCATATCTTCAAGAACGGAGGCTCGCCGCACGAGGTAGTAGCTGAACTTGAGCTGGGACTGATCCAGGACCAGGAAACGCTGCTCAAATCGATCCGGGAAATATTTGCATCCAGCCCCGAACAGGTTGAGACCTACCTCTCGGGCAAGGAAGGTGTTTCCCAGTGGTTCTTCGGCCAGGTTATGCGCGTGACAGGTGGGCGCGCCGACCCTGGCACCGTCCAGGAAATCTTGAGGGAAGAATTAAATCATTTGAAAGCTCGCCAATCGGAGGATTCTGCAGATGGCTGACCACTGCATTTCATTTCCCGAATGCACAACCCCGGCCATATCTCGCACCACACATGAAACTCGTCGAATCTATTAGCGAAGCGAGGAAGATAACGTGAACGCATTTAAGATGGCGCAAGCCCAATTCGACAAAGTTGCAAATCAAATCAACCTGGACCCGGGCGTGTCAGAGGTCCTGCGCTGGCCAATGCGAGAATTTCGCTTCCAGATCCCCGTGCGCATGGACGACGGAAGCATTCAGGTGTTCTTCGGCTACCGCGTTCAGCACAATGACGCCCGTGGTCCCGCAAAAGGCGGAATCCGTTTCCACCCCAGCGAAACGATGGACACCATCCGTGCGCTTGCGATGTGGATGACCTGGAAGTGCGCCGTCGCCGATATCCCTCTCGGCGGGGGTAAGGGAGGCATAGCGGTTGACCCTGCTACGTTGACGCTCGGAGAAAAAGAACGCCTCTGCCGTGGATGGATCGACCGCATCTGGAAAAATATTGGCCCGTCGCTGGACATACCTGCTCCAGATGTCGGCACCACCCCCCAGATGATGGGATGGATGATGGACGAATATACCAAGCTGGTCGGCGAATACCAGCCCGGTGTGATCACCGGCAAGCCTGTCGGAGCCGGCGGATCCGCCGGGCGCACCGAAGCCACCGGCTTCGGTGTTATCTACACGCTGCGCGAATTACTCTCCCACCTGGGGATTGATGCCACCAAATCCCGCGCCTCGATCCAGGGTTTCGGGAACGTCGCTCAGTACGCCTCCATCGGTTTCGTCGATATCCTGGGAGGCAAAGTCATCTCGGTTTCATGCTGGGATCATGAAGCCAAGACCTCCTTTACCTACACCAAGGAAGCCGGAATCGACCCCCATTTCTTACAGTCCATCACGGATATCTACGGGACCATAAATCGCAAGCAAGCAGAGCAAGCCGGCTATGTTGCCGAAGACGGTGACGCCTGGATCAGCAAGGATGTCGAAATCCTGATCCCCTCCGCACTCGAGGCCCAGATCACCAATGAAAACGTCGGCGCGATCAGTGATAAGGTCAAAATCATCGCTGAGGGAGCGAACGGACCAACAACGCCAGAGGCCGAAGAGCAGCTGCTCGACCAAGGGGTTTTCTTAATCCCCGATTTCTTGTGCAACGCCGGTGGCGTAACCGTCTCTTACTTTGAAAGCGTCCAGAACAATATGAATTTCTACTGGACAGGAGAGGAAGTCCTGGAACGCCTGGATAATAAAATGACCCAGGCCTTCAAGGCTGTACTGGATACATCGAAAGAGCACGACGTGCCGATGAGGGATGCAGCGTACATCGTCGCTATCGACCGCGTCGTCCGCGCCATGCAGTTTAGAGGTTGGATCTAAACGCAGCGCTGGTCCATTAAAGATAAGTCCCCTGGCAATCATGGTATTGATGATAATCAGGGGACTTTCTGTTCTTTGAACTATGTTTGTTATTCTTATCCCCATCATATAGTTTAAGAGTTAAATAATGTAGCAGTATTAGTAGTGTCTGTGGAAATGGGGATAGGGAGGTAGATACAGTCATTCTTTCACCAGATGCAGGGGTATGCATACTGGAAAGCCCCACATGTGAGGCTGCAGGGAGTGGAAGATTTCCACAGGTGGGTGTCAGCTAATGGGGGATATTAAAACATCCATCAGGCATGAAAGCACATAAAACGCTATATGTGGCACATTTAATCACCATGACCATATATCTAGGGGATTGGACGCCGGATAATACCAAAGGTTTTCCCCAGTTTAGAGAGATTATCCACAGTAAGTTTACAGTTATCCACAGGAAGAGGTGGAAAGCCAGACAGGGAAAGTGTCCCGATGGTACCAAAGAAACAGTCAAAAGATGACGCCGGTTTTATCGGCGATTGGGAAGGTGAGATTCAGGCGGTGTGGGAGAGCCTGCCCCCCGACCTGCGCAAAGATCTGAATGAGACCCTCCAGCAGCTGCCAGGAGACCCGCGCGGCTGGAGGTCTTTGTTGAAGCAGGCAGCCGGCCAGGTGCGCTTTGCAGCAGGGGATAAAAAGAGCGTCGCCATCGTCGGGCCGGCCAATGTAGGCAAATCGACTTTCTTCAACAAGGTGATTCTGGAAAACCGGGATCGCTCAGTGGTCAGCGCTGTCCCGGGGACTACCCGCGACTCTCAGCGTTCCGATGTCGGGATATTCACAATCGTCGATACGCCAGGGGCCGATGCGGTTGGGGCTGTTGGTGAGAATGAGAGACAAAAGGCGATTAAGTCGGCGCGTGAAGCCGACGTGATCGTGGCGATGTTTGACGCATCACATGGTATTCGATCTCCAGAACAGCGCTTGTTCGATCTGCTCGAAGGTCTTGAAAAACCAACAATCGTCGTTCTCAACAAGATGGATCTTATCGTCGGTGCGGAGAGGTCGAGCGTCCTCGGGAAAGCGGCTGCGGCGCTGGATGTAGAACTTAACGATGTCGTGCCGATAAGCGCTAAGAATGGCGAAGGCATCACGGCGGTGCTGATCTCGATAGCGCGCAGTGAGCCCGGGATCATCGCTGCGCTTGGCGAGGCACTGCCGGCTTACCGCTGGAATCTAGCTCAGGTTCAAATTGGGAGAGCAGCCTCGACAGCTGCTGCAGTCGCCATCACGCCGCTACCGTTTTTGGATTTCATCCCGTTAATTGGTATACAGGCGGCGTTGGTACTGGGTATCGCGCGCACATACGCGCAGAAGATGACTCTCTCCCGCGCCAGAGAGTTGATCGCGACGTTTGGGCTGGGGCTGTTGGGGCGGACGTTGTTCTACGAACTGGCCAAGCTCGGAGGCCCACCGGGATGGTTGGTGTCGGCGGCGGTAGCTGCGGGCACCACGGTTGCGATTGGCTATGCGGCAATGGTGTGGTTCGAGCGTGATGTGAAGTTGTCCAGGGAGGTACTGCGAAGAATATCGAAAGCGGTTAGCGAGGCGGTCATCGCCAGGCTCCGTTATCTCGGACGGAAACGGCCAGAGAAGCAGACCCTGCGCGAGCGCGTGCTTGAAGCTCTGGGCGATCTCGAGCCGCCTGAGGAGGCGGAATCCGGGGCGGAAGATTCCTGATCGAGTTTTTCAGATGAAAGCGAAGCAAGGACGCAGCAGCGCCGCATCCTTGCCTATGAGCCTCACAGCAATGCAGGTCGTGGCGTTGAACCTATAAGCGTTCGAAGCGGGCCTGGAAGAAACGCAGCTGTTTGGGTTCGTATACCATCTTCAATCCGCGCGCTTCATCACGCTTGTCAAAAACCTCTTTTGTGGCTTCGGCTACCACGTCCATGTGGGCTTGCGTGTAAACTCGCCTGGGGATCGCCAGGCGGGTTAGCTCGAGCTTGGGGTGGCGGTGCTCTCCTGTTTCGGGGTCACGGCCGGCGCTGACGATGCCGCGCTCCATGCCCCTGACGCCTGAATCAATGTAGAGTTCGGCGGTCAGCACCTGCGCCGGGAACTGGTCCTGGGGGATATGGGGGTAGAAGCTTTTAGCATCCAGGAAGATCGCGTGCCCGCCGATCGGTTCGACGATCGGGATCCCCCAATCCAGCATGAGATTGCCTAAGTAACGGACCTGCTCAACCCGGGAGCGGACGTGATCGTCCTGCATCGACTCCCCGATCCCGATGGCAAGCGCCTCCATATCGCGACCTGCCATGCCTCCATAAGTGTGCAAGCCTTCGAAGACGACCACCAGGTTGCGAAGGCCGTCAAACAGCTCAGCGTCGTTGACGGCCAGCCAACCGCCGATATTAACCAGGTGATCCTTCTTGGCACTCATCCAGGCTCCGTCTGTATAAGAGCAGAACTCTTTAACAATTTCAGCGATGGATTTATCCGCGTAGCCCTGCTCGCGTTCCTGGATGAAGTAGGCATTTTCAACCAGACGGGTTGCATCCAGGAAGACGGGGATGCCATGCTCGTCGCATACCGCCTTCAACGCTTTCACATTAGCCATGCTGACCGGCTGCCCCCCGGCCATATTCACCGTCCCTGCAAGGCTGACGTAGGCGATCGACTCGGCCCCCTCACGCTTGATCAAATCTTCCAATTTATCGAGATCGACGTTCCCTTTAAATGGGTGCTGGTCGAGGGGTTCATGCGCTTCGTCGATGATCACGTCCACGAATGTTCCCCCGGCAAGTTCTTGATGGAGCCGCGTGGTTGTGAAGTACATGTTTCCCGGGACAAATTGTCCAGGTTCGATCACGACCTGGCTCAGCAGGTGTTCGGCTCCGCGGCCCTGGTGTGTGGGGACCAGGTGCTTGTAGCCGTAATATTTGCGCATCGCGTCTTCAAGGTGGTAGAAGTTACGGCTGCCGGCGTAGGCTTCATCCCCGAGCATCATCCCGGCCCACTGCCTATCGCTCATCGCGCTTGTTCCACTGTCGGTGAGCAGGTCGATGTAGACATCTTTTGAGCGCAGCAAGAAAGTGTTAAAGCTGGCCTCTTCCATCGCCGCCACCCGCTCTTGGTGCGACGTCATCTCGATAGGCTCGACCATCTTGATCTTCCACGGCTCGGCCCATGATCGCCGCCCAAACTGCTGTCCCATCGTTCGATATTTCGAATCGCCCATGTTAAACCTCGCTAGAGAGTAGCCACTGGCTCCATTATAGGCTCAACAGGAGCGAATTACACATGCTGCGGTGGCGATGATGGATCTTCTCGAAAAGGAGGTTCAGCTTAACCGAGCAAGAGAGGCACCAGCTGCAGAGGTTCATCCAGGATGACATGCGCCCCGGCATGCTCTAATTCCTCTCGCTGGCCAAATCCACACAGGAGCGCGGCTGTCTGGGCGCCGGCTGCACGCCCAGCGCGGATGTCTACCGAGGTATCCCCGACCATGAGCAGTTCAGAGGGACGCAACCCCAACTGGTCGGCAGCCCAGAGGATCGGAGCGGGATGCGGCTTTGCGCGCAGCGTTGTGCGCGCTGTCGCTACGCACTGGAAATAATCCTGCAGTCCGTGAGAGTGGATGATGTCCAGCGTGCTGGAGCGCTCACGCGCTGTGATCACGCCGAGGGCATAGCGGCTTGAAAGTTGGACGAGCGCTTCACGCGCCCCCGGGATCAATGCGATCGAAGTTCGTGCGGCGGATCCGCGCATGCGGTGGATCTGATCGAGCAGCGCTCCTAAGGCTTGATCCAGGTGAAGGCGGTCGAGGATGGCGAGCAGTGCGTTTGTCGGGGATTCAAGCCGCAGCACCCAGCGGCGGGCAGCGGCATGCACGTCTCGGCCTGGCAGCATCGGAGCTGCCGGGCGCAGCAGGCGGGCTAATCGAAGCACATAGGCGTCATCTGTATCGGCAAGCGTCCCGTCGATATCAAAGCAAATGCCGCGCACCTGGTCGGGCTTAAAGGAGGCTGTCATGGAGCGGATGCCAACGGCAGCGCGAACTCGGCCTGCAGCATCGAAAGCGTTTCACCGTCCGGGGCGATGATCCAGCGCGTCTGGTTCGACTGGCGCATGAAATGGCTCGCTCCGCCGTCAAATACCCAGGTCGCTTCAACCAGATCGCGGTGTGCCGGCTGGCCAAAACGTGCCTCGGCATAATTCATGAACTCGGCCGCGAATTCATGCGTATCCCGCACCGTATCCCACTGGGTTATCAATACCAGCGCGGCGGGATCATTGGCGGATCGCTCGAGGAGAAAAATCAAATCTCCACCCCATCCGCCAACGCTCTTCTGAACGGCATCTTCCGATAGGTAGCTTAGAAGGACCTGCTGTGTAGCCCACTCACCGAGCACATCCTGCCGCTCCACCCCCCAGCCGTCGGCCAGTGAATCTAGATCAGGCGGAGGGCTTAATGCGACCGGCTCATCGCGCGGGTAGCGCTCCGGGTGCAGAATCTGTTCGCTTGAAAGGGGGGGATTCTGGAAGGCGGAATCGACAGCCGCCCAATCCCCTTCGAGATAAAGCGAACGCGTGAAGGACAGGCCAGCGAGATATGGGAAAGTCAGCTCGGCCTGGATGTACTCCGGAGCGGATTCGAGCACCGGGGAGTCGAATGAGCTCAAGGAAGACAACAGCGATGCGAGCATCTCTCTGTCCGCGTACGTCCGCAGCCACTGCTCCTGGAGAAGGGAGGCGTCCCCTTCGATGAGCGCACGCAAAGCGAAGCAGCGTTCACCATCAAGCTCGCAAGCCTCCTCGCTGAAGTTCAACCCGGCTTCTAGGTCAAAGGTTTGATCCTGCAGCGCGTGGACATACTCGTGCACGTATGTAAAGATCTCCAGCCCGCCGAATCCCGTACCGCACACGACGAGCATCTCTTCTTCCTGGCTGTCGTAGAAACCGGCGACTTGTTCCGCGAGTAAGTCCACATAAAGGCGGTGGAGGTCGAGCTCGGGCTCGATAAGTCCGAGCAGAGCCAGCAAGCGGTTGTCGAGGCGCGCTTCTTCCTCAGTGTAGTCAGCGAGAAAGTCATTCTCAACGCGCTCGCGCAGCTGCTCGGGCGTGAGCAAATCGCGCTCGACGACACCTGACGCAGGTAAGCCCCGCAAGCGAGTGACCTGGCCCTCAAGCTGGCGCATCGTCGCGCGCATTTGTGCGTCCAGCGGCGGACAGGTCGCCGGCGTCTCAGGATTGGAAACGGGCTCGGTTGGCGGCATGGGCGAGAAAATCTCTGTCCTGGTTGCTGTCGGTGCAACCGTGGGAGTACGGGTCGGTTCGACCGCGCTGGTGCAGGCGCCAAACAGGAGAACGAAAGAGACAGAAAGGGTGAAAAGGATCCCGAAGGGAGGTCTGCAGGAATCGTTATTCATGCCGCCGATTGTATCACCTGAGGGATTCGCAAGCCCCGAAGGCAAGTTCCCAGGGGACCCGCTAACATGCAGGGAGCGAATAGAGAGTGGCCTGGCGCACCGTCTCGAGATGGATATCGACGATATCTTCGATATCTGGGGCGTATCCGCCGGACATGACCACTGCGACCGGAAGATCCCTGTGACGGCAGTGGTCGAAGACCATCTCGTCACGGCTCTGTAGTCCGGTCTTCGTTAAGCATAGCCGCCCGAACGAATCGGCGAGATACGGATCAGCCCCGGCCAGATAAAAGGCAAATTCGGGGCTGGATTCGTTAAAGGCTCGCTGCAGACCGGCCTCGAGCGCCTGGAGATACTCTTCGTCGGCGGCGTGGTCAGGAAGTGCGACGTCGTGGTCGCTGGCTGATTTGCGGAAGGGGAAATTTCCGGCGCCATGTATCGAGAACGTGTAGACGCGTGGATCCGCTGAAAAAATGGCTGCCGTCCCGTCTCCCTGGTGGACATCGCAGTCGAGCACAATGATGGATTTCACCCGACCACGTTCGAGCAGCTCCAGGGCGGCCACGGCGACGTCGTTAAACACGCAGAACCCGGAGCCCCAATCCGCATGCGCGTGGTGAGTGCCACCTGCCAGATTGACACCGACGCCCTCTTTCAGGGCGGCGAAGCACGCCGCCAGCGACCCGCCGACAGAACGCCGCGAGCGCTCAACCAGTTCGGGAGACCACGGGAAACCAATTCTGCGCACCTCCCTGGCGGTTAACCTGCCGCTCACTACGCGCTGCAGATAATCACGTGTATGGGCGCGCAGCAGCTGTTCATCTGTAGCCGCGGGAGGTATGCAAAGGTCGTGGGGCGGGATGAGTTTCTCTGCGAGCAGTCGCTCTCTCAGGAGGGAATACTTTCTCATCGGAAAGCGGTGATTTTCTGGTAGGGGGAAGTCGAATGTATCGGAGTAGAAAGCTTTCATAATGAAGGATCGTCTCGGGGAGCAGCCTTGCGGTTAATCATCTCTCAGCCGGTAGGAAGAATCCCATAGACGCTGGTAGCGGGAAAGCTCAGCCTCCCAGCGTGTATCGTCCCAGCCGAGCTCAGGCTGCGCAGTGGATCGTATGCGGTCGATTTGGTCCAGCGCCCCGTTTGGGAGCGTGATCCCGAGGCGCAGCCTTCTCAGGAGCAAGTCATCAAGGCGGATGATACCCTCTTCTCGGGCGGCATAACGGAGCTCCAGCCAGGTATACGGCCCCTCTCCGATCTTCTCAAAATCGTCGCTTTTCGCGTGCGCCAGCATGGCGGATGTCTCCACGCCATAGCGGCCAAGCAGCCGCTGGCACGTGGCACCATCCAGGCCGGTCGGCATGCAGCGCTCTGATGGCGGAGGGTTGAGGATGCGGTCCATGCCCCGGAGCCCGGTTCCCTCGGGCAAGCGGTGGCGGATGGAGCGAAGCGCGTCATGCGCCATCACGCGGAAGGTCGTCAGCTTACCCCCCGTGACGGTGACCAGCCCATTTTCGTGCCAGAGCACATGCTCGCGCGACTCCCGGGAAGGGTCCTTCTTTCCCGTATCAATAACCCCGCGCACTCCAGCGAAGGTAGCCCGGACATCACGCTCGGATAAATCAGACGCGGGGAACACCTCCCTAAGGGCCGTGAGCAAGTAATCGACCTCGCCAGGGCTGATACGCGGTTCGCCCTCGAGGGGTTGATCCTGATCAACGTCGGTCGTGCCAAACAAAGTAACGCCCTCCCAGGGGAGCGCAAAGACTGGCCGTCCGTCCTGTGGATGTAAAAATGTCACGGCGCGATTGAGTGCAAGCGACTGATTGTCTAAGACCAGGTGACTGCCGCGCAGCTTTCGCATCCGCTTGACAGCGCCGACCTCCTGGCGTAGGTCGTCCGCCCAGGCGCCAGTGGCGTTGATCACGATCCGGGCTCTGACTTCGGCCGAGCGGCGCTCTCCGCCCGGGGCTTGATCCACAACCTGGACCCCGCATACAGGGCCGCTGCGTGGCTTGAGCAAGCCCTCGGCGCGGGCGTAATTGAGGGCGAGCCCGCCTTCCGCAACAGCTTCGCGGATGACCCGCAGTGTGAGCCTGGCGTCATCGGTCTGGGCGTCAAAGTAGCGGAAACCGCCGGTGAGGTTTTCAGCGGCTAACGGCGGGCACAGCGCCTGCAGATCATCAGGGCCATAATGCTGGTGCCCCCACTGTAGCCCCATCAAGTCATAGACGATCAAGCCTGCTCCGAAGACCCACGCAGGGATTTTATCGCCCTTGAAATTGGCGAGTAGAAAACCTAGCGGCGTGACCAGGCCACGTCCCTGCTGCATTAAGGTCTCTCGCTCACGAACCGAAACCAGCGTCAAACGCAGCTTCGCATCCCGGAGATAACGGAAGCCCCCATGGACGAGCTTGGAGGATCGGCTCGAAGTCCCTGATGCGAAATCTCCGCTGTCGATCAACAGGGTGCGCAAACCGCTGCGCACAGCCTCCCGCAGGATGCCGGCCCCGGTGATACCACCGCCTACGACGACGATGTCCCAGGGCTCATCCAGCCGATCCCAGACGCGATCACGCCAGTCCGTGTTCCACATTCAGGCGGCATCCTCCTCAAGCAGCTTCCCGGGGTTCAGGATCCGGTCCGGGTCGAACGTCCGAAAGAGTTTTCCCAAAGCCTCCATCGCGAGGGAGCCCATCTCGGCTTCGAGGTATGGTCGATGGTCCAGACCGACGCCATGCTGGTGGCTTATCGTCCCCCCCATGGAGACGATGACCTCGCTCGCGGCGCGCTTTGCATGTTTCCATAACTCGAGTGTGTGATCCGGGTCGCCTTGACGTGGGTAAAGATAGGTCACGTAGAAACTGACCCCATCCGAGTAGAGGTGTGAGAGATGTGAAAAAGCCAGGGCATGCACGGAGCGGATTTCGAATGCCTGCCGGAGGGCGGCAAGCACACCGCTCCGCAGCGAGTTGAAGGATGACC
>JASFUN010000020.1:0-10342 GCA_050050255.1 Anaerolineales bacterium
GTAGATCTTATCGGTGTCGATCTGCATTTCCGGTGGTGCTTCGAACCGGGCCTCAGAAACATCCGGATTTTCCCCCGACCGGCTAACCTCGCCGGTCACCTCGAGAGTATCCGTCGCTTCCCCGGCGGGATTGGAGCTGCTCCCACAGGCTGACAATACTACGGTTGCCGCGATGGTCAACACCAGTATAAGCGCTCTTCGAAATAAATTACCGACCCTCAAATTTAGCATGGGTTCTGTTAACTCCTCAGGATAGATCACGCAGCACGATAGGTTTGATGGACCTCCAGCTTGACTCTTGAGTCGCCCGTTCGTAGGCACGACCAATCTGCAGCAAGCGGCCCTCGGAGAAATCCGGCCCGATAAGCTGCACACCGATTGGTAAGCCTGCACTGTCCAGCCCTGCCGGGATCGAAAGTCCTGGCACGCCTGCGTGATTGGCTGCCACCGTGAGCATGTCGGCGTACTGCATAAGCACAGAATCCCCGTAAACTGCACCAATCTTGAATGCGGTTGTCGGCGTCGTCGCCGTCAGCAAGCAATCAAGCGAATACTCCCCTTCCGGATCGAAAACGCGCTCGAAATCACGACGGATAAGCGTGCGTGCTTGCAGAGCACGATCGTAGTAGCCTTTCTCATACTGTTCGGCGGAGACGTACATACCCATCAAGATACGTAGCTTGGGCTGGAGTCCAAACCCCATGCCGCGTGATTTACGATACATATCAGCCAGATCATCGACCCCACCCTGAAACCGAAAACCGTATTTTACGCCGTCGTACCTGTGGAGGTTGGAGGCTGCCTCGACCCTGGATATGACGAAATAGACCGGGATGCCCATGTGTGTGTTCGGCATGGGGACGTCTTCCACAATCGTCGCGCCCTGCCCGGCCAGCGCCTCAGCGGCCTCCAATACGGCTTTCTCAATCTCGGGCGCAATGGCTTGTTCTTCAAATTCGCCGGTCTCCGGATCGGGAATCTTCAGCCGGAAATAATCGGGTGATAGGCCAATGCGGATGCCATTTAAATTTGTGTCCAATCCCTGTAGATAATCCGGGACGGCCAGGTTGACCGCAGTGGCATCACGCTGATCAGGACCGGCGATTACGTTCATCATCAATGCTGTGTCCGTCACGTTACGGGCAACGGGTCCGACGCAGTCCAGGGAGGAAGCGAAGGCGATCAATCCATAGCGGGAGACACGCCCGTAGGTCGGTTTCATTCCGACCACCCCGCAGAACGCCGCCGGTTGGCGGATTGACCCGGCTGTATCTGAGCCCAGGGAAAGCGCCGCTTCTCCCGCTGCCACTGCAGCGGTGCTGCCTCCCGAGGAACCCCCGGGCACATGTGCAGGGTTCCATGGGTTGCCCACCGGTGGAAGGAACGCGGATGATTCGTTGGACGAGCCGAAGGTGAACTCGTCCAGATTAACCTTGCCCACGACAACGGCTCCCGCATTCTCGAGCCGTGCCACGGCGGTCGCGGTGTACGGCGAGATGAAGTTTTCGAGGATTTTCGACCCTGCCGTGGAGGCGGTGCCGTGCACACAGAAATTGTCCTTGATTGCTACCGGCACGCCAGCCAGGGGGCCGACCGGCTCGCCAGCGGAAAGCGCAGCGTCAATCGATTCAGCCTGCTCCCTGGCGAGTTCTTCCGTACGTGTGATAAATGCGTGCACCTTTTCGAGATCCATGGCGTCAAGCAGGTAGGGCGCGGTCGTCGGCGGCCGTCCTTCCACCGCTTCGATGCGTCGGTAGGTTTCGTCGAGCAGCTCGACTGCGCTCAGCTCACCTGCCCTGATGCTTCGAACCTGTTCGTGGGCGGAAAGATCGACGATCTGTGAGCTCATTCAAGCTCCTCGTGGGGAATATCGGGGACGACGATATAGCGCAGCTCCGTCTCCGGCGCCCCTGCAACGATGTCATTGGCCTCAGGTGCAACCTCAACGACGTCGGCTCTGAGCGGGGACGAAATTTCCTCCGTGTAAGGCACGCCGTGCGAGGTGATAGCAACGCCCTCACCCACATCAAGCGCCTCAAGTTCTCGGATCGCGTTTAACTGCGCGTTCAATTCCTCACGCAGATACTCTTTCTCTTCTGGCTCGAGATAAAAAGCAGCCAGGTCAACGAGATGATCGAAGATCGACCGGCCGATTTCTTCATTTTGCTTATGCGGATCCCGGGACAAACTGACCTCCTCACAAGTACGAGCAGTCATTGTACCTGCTGCCATATCACCGGTCAAAAGTAAGGATCTTTTGATGAAACCTCTCAGGGCTTGTGGTCCGAAGCTTGCATATCCTTCCAAAAACCAGACCTTATTTTCATGACCTTTCACAGACCTTACGTTAGGTTCTTGAAAGGTATTTGGACCTTTTTTGTTGATACTATGCGGTCGAATAAAGTCGAAGAAAGATAAACACAGTCAGGAGGAATCCCATGAAAAAAATACTTCGACCCCGCAGTTTCGGCATGATCGTACTCGCACTTATCCTTGCAGCTTCAGTGTACGGCTTTGCCAACTCCAACACGGTCCCCGGGACCTATGCAGGCGATGGCAATAACACCATCAGCGGCTACACAATCACGAATGTCTCCTACAGCATCTACGGAGATAACGACCCGACTGACATCGAGGGCATCTCGTTTGATCTCGATGCGAACGCCGGCGCCGTATATGTCTCGTTCGACAACGGGACGACGTGGAATGACTGCTCGCCCGGCTCGCCGAGCTCATCGATAAGCTGCACTGGCCTAAGCGAGTCTGTGTTGGGCGCAACCCAGCTCCGGATCATCGCGACAAACTAGGTTCGCTGAGGAACCTACCAACTCCTGGTTTGTCCGGGGCATACCATCGACCATCGGTGGTATGCCCCTTTACCGGACAAAGTTATGAATAAAAACGGCTACACGAGAAGCTTACTGAATGCGATCATCGTCGTCATGTTGGCGGCGATCTGGATCGTGTTTGCTCCCACCGGGTTCGGCGGCACGGCATCTTATGTCATCATCGCAGGCGCCAGCATGGAGCCAACTCTACACCAGGGAGATCTCGTGATTGCACGCCAGGCTAGCACATACGGGGTTGGTGATATTGCCGCGTATCAGCACCCTCAGGTTGGGCCGGTCATCCACCGCATCATCGACCGCGAGGGTCCACATTACACCCTCCAGGGCGACAACAATCCCTGGATTGACTCCTATGAACCGGTCGATGCGGAAATCCTCGGTAAATCCTGGCTTCACATTCCCGGTGCGGCGGAAAAACTGCTCTGGCTGCGAACTCCTGTGGGTTTGAGCTTGCTCTCGCTGTCCATAGGCTTGATGTTCCTGATTTCGATCTCAACTAAAGGTGATCGTAAGGAGCAGAAGAACCGGCAGGACGAGGACATGTTGACAAGTTGGTTTACAAAAACACAATCATTGCGGTTAGGTGAATGGGTGTTCCCGCTTGGTATCGTGCTCTTCGCAGCTATTTTGTTAGGCCTTTTCGCTTTCACGAAACCGGAACTCGAACGCATCCCGGTCGATATCCCCTACACACATCAGGGCCAATTTTCCTACCGAGGTGTGGGTTCCCCAAGCGTCTACGAAAAAGGACAACTAGAGAGCGGACAGGCGATCTTCCACAGTCTGGTCCAGGACCTCGAACTGGGTTTCACCTATAAATTCGAGGCACAAGCTCCCGTTTCATTATCGGGGAATTACCGCATGTTCTTGCGCGTCAGCGAGCCCAACGGATGGCAGCGGACGATCGAGCTCCAACCAGAGACCACATTCCAGGGGAAGTCCTTCTCGCTAAGGGAAAATCTGGACATTCAGCAAATCACGGGGATCATCGAGCGCCTGAAAACCCGGACGGGCCTCAGCAGACAGGTCTTCAATGTCGACGTCTATGTGCCTGTGACGATCCATGGCACGCTCGCAGGGATTGAGTATGCGGATTCGTTTAACGCGACGCTGCCTTTCCAGATGGATGACATCCAGATGTTCATCAGCCATCAAGATCCGCTGAGCGAAGATAGCAATCCACTGGAACCTTCGGTGAGCGCTTACCTCCCGAATGACGAGACGATCCCGAATATGCTCAACATCCTGGGGCTCCAATTGGCTGTTAGCCAGGCTCGCCAGATCGCCTTGATTGCGGGAACCGTCAGCCTGGTGCTGATCGCGCTGATCATCATCCCCACCCTGGCGATCTCGATGCGCAGTCAATCGGAACGCATAAAACTGATACACTCCGACCGCCTGGTGGAGGTCAATGCGTTGCCGTATGAACGCGAGGTCGAGTGGTTCGAGCTTAACGAGTTCAACGACCTGATCAAGCTCTCTGAATCGACCGGCGCCATGATCCTGCACGTGATCGAAGGCGACGAGCACCTTTACGCTTTAGAAGCCGGAGACACGCATTTCCGGCTCAAGCTGCATGATCCTAACGGCATCGCCAAGACTGACGATGAGCGCGAATACGGGGAAGCAGGCTGATGACTGTCGCCAAGCTTTTTCGAGTCGGAACGACACTCCTGCTTACCATGGTCCTTCTGAGCGTCATCGGGGCTGTGGCCACCTCCAACACGGTACCATTCACACGCCTCGATGATGACAGCATCCCCATTACGGCCAACGATATTAAACCTTCGGAGTGCAGCAGCTTGAACCTCAGCGGCGTCGTTTTCGTGACTAATGGATCAGGGACGAATGGCAATGACCTGATTCTTGGCTCGACCGCTGGGGACAACATCCGCGGCGACGATGGGGATGACTGCATCGTTGGAGGCGGCGGTGATGATAACCTGCAGGGCCAACGCGGCAATGACATTATCCTGGGACAGGGTGGCAACGATTCTTTGCGCGGAAACCAGGATACAGATATCTGCGACGGCGGTGCCGGAACAGACAGCGGCCACCCCTCCTGTGAAACCGAAATCGACATTCCCTGAACCATTCCCCGCTCATCAAAATGGCTTTTCACGTTAGCTCGGGTTGGTCAACCTGAGCCGGATGGCTATATAATCTCAACACATTAACCAACATCTCTTCGCAGCCGGGAGGTTTCTCATGTCCGATGCACCCTCAGGCCCTGTCCTTCAACTCTCATCAGAGCACGAAATGATCCGCCAGGCGGCGCGCGATTTCGCCCAGAATGAAATCGCACCTGTCGCCAGCGAATACGATGAGAGCGGTGAGTTCCCTCTGGAAACCATCCAAAAAATGGGCGCGATGGGTTTTATGGGGATCGAAATCCCCGAGAAGTATGGAGGTGCCGGGCTGGATACGCTTTCGTATGTGCTCGCCCTGGAAGAGATTTGTAAGGCCGATGCAGCACACGGCACGGTCATGTCGGTCAACAACTCGCTATTCTGCTACGGTATCCTGCGCTACGGGTCCGAACAGCTCAAAGAGCAGTTCCTGAAACCCGTCGCTTCCGGGCAGGCCATCGGGGCATACTCCCTGACCGAACCCATGTCAGGCTCTGATGCTGCAACGATGCGATCGCGGGCCGTTCGAGAAGGTGATGAATATATACTCAACGGCCGCAAATCCTGGGTTTCGTCAGCCCCGAAGGCAGATTATGTCCTCGTCTTCATGATGACCGACCCGGAGAAGGGCCACCGTGGTATTACTGCCTTTTTAACAAATACCGACGCAGCCGGGTTCGAGCTGGGCAAACCCGAGCCCAAGCTCGGCATCCGCGCCTCCGCCACCAGTGAGATCCTTTTTGAAAACTATCACTGTCCCGTCGAGAACCGCCTTGGGGAGGAAGGTGAGGGATTTAAGATCGCCATGTCTGTGCTGGATGCCGGACGCATCGGCATCGCTTCCCAGGCGCTCGGCATCGCTGAGGCTGCATATGCAGCCAGCCTGGAATATGCCCGTGAGCGCGAGGCTTTTGGACAGCCAATCGGCAAGTTCCAGGGGATTTCATTTAAGCTTGCCGATATGAAGACCCGCATCGAGGCCAGCCGACTCCTGATTTACAGTGCCGCATTGGCGAAGGAACGGTCCAAAGCGGATGGCAGTCGCTACACACTGGAAGCCTCCATGGCCAAGCTCTATGCGTCTGAGACGGCTATGTTTTGCGCGCACGCAGCGGTGCAGATACACGGAGGCATGGGATATTCCAAAGAACTTCCCATCGAGCGCTATTTCCGTGACGCCAAGATAACCGAGATCTACGAGGGCACTAGCGAAATCCAACGCCTTGTAATCTCCCGCCTGGAGCTCGGCCTCAAGTAAGGCACCAGCTGCATGAATCGCCGCGGTTTTTAGCGCCATGCCGAATTGGAGATCTGAAAACACCAGGCGAGATGAGTTAGATTCTGATGATGGGATCCAGTCAAGGCAACTATCTGCTCGAAAAATCTGTGGGAACATCATCAAGCATGATCGTGTCCAGATGGTTATAGAGCCAGAAATTGCGCAATGAACCCGAGCCAGCCGACTCCCAAGCAAGCTTTTGCTCAATGGCGCAAGGCAACTGCTGAACTCATCCGGTCCATTATCAGATCGCTGCCCCAACTTCGGGGCATCCCCAACCCGACAGTCCTATTTGCGTTAAGCGTGTTCGGCTACTTACTAATCCGCGTTATCGGCTTGACGGACTTCCCGATCTATTTCTTCACTGACGAGGCGGTTCAGACGGTGATCGCCTCTGACCTGGTCAGGGATGGTTTCGTTGGGAACGACGGCGTTTTCCTGCCTACATACTTCGAGAATGCTTTCTTGTATAACCTCAGCTTGAGCGTTTACGCACAGGTCATCCCCTTACTGCTTTTTGGAAAGAGCGTCTTTGTAACCCGCATGACCTCCGTCCTTATCGGCACAACCGGTGCAGTTGCGATTGGATTGACCCTGAAGCACGCTTTTCAATTGAAATACTGGTGGGCTGGCGTGCTGGTCTTCTCAGCTATCCCCGCATGGTTTTTACATTCCCGGACCGCATTTGAGGTGGCGATCTTCGTAGCATTCATGGCCTGGATGCTTTACTTCTACCTTCGCTACCGGCAGGATGATCCCCGTTATATATACGCTGTGGTCGTCTTTGGAGGTCTTTCCTTCTACAGCTACCGGGGCGGTCAGCTCGTCCTGATCGGTTTTGCGATTGCGCTCCTGCTCATCGACATCCGCTACCATGTCAAGCATCGACGCATGCTCTTGGGCGGATTGCTGCTCGCGCTGCTGTTAACGATCCCATACATCCGCTTTCAACTTGTCCACCGTGATGAGACCTATTTCCACCTGCGCATGTTGGACACGTACTTGCTCTACGACATCCCCCTGAGCGAGAAAGTAGTCCGTTTCTTTGAAAATTATTTAAGCGCACTCGATCCCCGTTTCTGGTTTGCGCCGGCTGGGCGTGAACTCAGCCGCCACTTCATGAAAGGCCATGGGCACATCTCGCCGTTCATGGCACCCTTCCTGCTGCTGGGTGCCGGGGTGTGCCTGAATAACCTCAATAAACCCCAATTCCGCACGACTCTGGTCCTTGCCCTGCTCTCTCCCCTGGGGGCTGGACTCGTCGGCCTCGGGATAACCAGGGTGCTCATCTTCGTGGTGCCCGTGGCTTTGTTAACCACGATTGGGATCTCAACCCTCGTCACCCACTTTACGGTGGAGGGCGCCCTGCCCTCTTTCGCCTGGCTGATCTTCAGCGTGCTGTTGCTTTTTAACTCGTATTTACTCTGGGACGCGCTGGTCAACGGCCCGACATGGTTCCAGGATTACGGCCTGGGAGGTATGCAGTACGGAGCACGCCAGGTCTTTGGCGAGGTTGAAGAGCTGCTTGAACAGGACCCCGATCGAACGGTTTACGTCTCTCCAACCTGGGCAAATGGGACCGATATCCTCATGCGCTTCTTTATCCCGGACGGCTCTTCTGCCTACATGGCGAATGCTGATGGTTATCTCGAGCGGGAGAAGCCCCTGGACGACGACATGGTCTTCGTCCTCACAGCAGAAGAATTCCACCGCCTCGCTGACAGCCGCAAAATCACGGACATCGAGACCCTGGATACGCTCAAGCTTCCCAACGGTCAGACCGGATTTTATGTCACAACTTTTAGATACTCCGATCAGGCCATCAGGATTTTTGCTGAGGAGCAGGAAGAACGCTCAAAACCTCGTCAGAGCACGATCGAGTGGAGAGGCCAAACTGTCAACGTCCACTACCCATACCTGGACATGGGTGACCTCAGTCAAATCTTTGACAATGATGATTTTACGCTCGCACGCGTGCATTCCGCGAACCCGGCCGTCTTCAGCTTCGCTTTCGAGCAGCCAGTTGATCTGGAAGGGATCCGGCTTACAACCGGCAGCATGGACATGGAAATCTCCGTGGATTTATATCTGCAGGACGATCGGGATCCTTTACACTACGATCAGACTTACACGGACCTCCCCGATGATCCGACCGTCACGCTTTCATTTGACGAGACCGTACGAGGAGTGCACGAACTGCACCTTGAAATCCTGAGTCTGATAGCCGGAGATCCCTTCAAGATCCACATCCGTGAGGTCGAATGGCTCACGCCGTAATCGCGTGCTGGTTGCGCTGAGGTCCTACGCGAAATTCAAATTCATTCAGCATCAATGTTCCCGTACTCAGTACAGGGAAACACAGCCTGTTGAGGAGTTACCTTGTTTCCGGCCTGGTGATCTATACTCTATAGACAGGGATGATAAATCAGCCCGGGATGCGTCCATCTGAAAGGAACATAACCCTTGAAAGCGGCTCTTTTTCATGAACATGGTGGTCCTGACGTCCTCAAACTTGAAGAGTTCCCAACGCCGAAGCCAGGTCCAGGAGAGGTGCTCGTAAAACTGCACACTGCCGCATTAAACCATGTAGACATCATGGTTCGGAACGGATGGCCAGGACTGAAATTGGATATGCCGCACATCTCCGGCTCGGACGGTGCCGGCGTGATCGCGGCCCTCGGAAGCGGGGTCGAAGACCTGCGGGTGGGGGAGCGTGTCGTCATCGACCCGAACATCGGTTGTGGGGAATGCGATGCCTGCCTCGCCGGCCAGGACAACCGCTGCCGAGACTGGCACCTGCTCGGGGAAACTCTGCGTGGCACGCTGGCCGAATATGTTGTTATCCCTGCACGCTACGCGCTCCGTCTACCCGAGGATATGCACTTTGGGCCGGCTGCGGCCGCCAGCCTTGTTTACCTGACGGCCTGGCATTCTCTCATCACGCGTGGTGGCCTCCGTCCTGGCGAGAGTGTCTTGATCGTTGGCGCGTCCGGTGGGGTGAACACGGCCTGCATTCAGGTTGCGAAGTTCAGCGGCGCCGAGGTGTTGGCGGTGGGGTCCAGCCCGCAGAAGCTGGCATTGGCCGAATCGCTGGGTGCCGATGTGCTCATCGACCGCTCAAAGGAGCAGGACTGGTCGAAGGCTGCCTATCAAGCCACAGGTCGCAAGGGTGTCGACGTCGTGGTTGATAACGTCGGCGCGAGCAGCATGATGATGAGCATCCGCGCCGCCAGGAAAGGTGGACGCATACTAACTGTCGGGAACACCAGTGGACCTAAATTCGAAATCGATAACCGCTACATCTTCAGCAAGCACCTTTCCATCATTGGCTCTACCATGGGCACACTGCGCGAATTCGACACCGTCATGGGTTTGGTGTTCAAAGGTAAACTGCAGCCAGTCATCGACCGTGCCTATCCGATTAGCGAGATCAGGGAGGCTGAAAGAAGACTTGAGGCAGGCGAGCAGACCGGGAAGATCATCATTGAAATCGAATCCTAGACCGAAGATCGTAACCTGGCTTGGCATCATAGTGTTAACTTTTTCAGCAGGGCAATTTTTCGGTGTCTTCGCCTGGTTCTCGCTTCCAGATCTTTCGCTGACCGTTCCAAGAAGCTACTTGCTGATTAAAAATCTCATCTGGGGTTTGACTGGAGCGGCGGCTGGCGCAGGTTTGATTGCCGGACGTAGGTGGGCGCTGCATCTGAGCACATGGGGCGCGCTAGCGTTTGCCTTGTTCCAATTATTTGATATCTATGTGCTGCGCAGCTCTCAGTTCGCGCAGCAGACAAAGACCATCGACGCTGCAGTTACATTCGGGATCCTGGCCCTGGTATTGTGGTTATTGGCCCGCCCGAGGGTTCAAAGTTATTTTAGGAGATAGAACGGATGACCGATTCCTCAAAAATCGACTACCTGCGCCAACTAAGAGAAAAGGCAGAACTCGGGGGTGGTAAAGAGCGCATCGACGCCCAACATGATCGTGGTCGTCTAACCGCCCGGGAACGCCTGGATTTGCTGCTCGATAAGGGTTCTTTCCGTGAAACGGACATGTTCGTGACCCACCGCACGACTGACTTCGGGCT
>JASFUN010000021.1:0-10299 GCA_050050255.1 Anaerolineales bacterium
GATGAGTTCAACACCAAGGGCCTCGGCATCGAGTTCGACCGGGGCGTTCATCTTCTTAATCCAAGAGACCATCTCTTCGCAGATCACCATGTGGGTCAGGGAGCCGCACAAACCCGACTCGAGATAGCCGATATCGTGGATCAGGGTCGCCCCGCCCAGGGTTTCGGACATCAAGGTTAGCGCTGCTTCTGCTGCTGCTTGTTGATCGACGAGCTTGGAATCGCTGCAGCCACCCATCCCGAACATAGGCAAGTCATAGTAATGCGCCATCGCAAAGGCCAACTTCTTTGGTTCCGGCTGGCAGTACGGACTGACCATCGTACGCATATCCAGCGCACCCCCGGCCATACCGGTCATGATGAACGGGGAGCCTTCGTTGTTGAGCTGGGATAGGACCAGCCCGACCAGGACCCCGGCGTTGGCGAGCATCACGCTGCCTGACGGAGTGATCGGGCCGGCGATTCCACCCATGGCGGAGGGGATGTAGAGCAGAGGCGCGCCCTTGCCCGATAGGTAAAGCAACTTCTGAAGTGCTTCCTGATTGTGGTTTAAGCCGTTTGTGACGTTAATGTAGCCGGCCGCGATCGGTTTCTCCCTGAAAGATCGCTCACCGCCGACGACCACTTCCGCCATCTCGAGCGCGTCGACGCAACCCTGGAAATCGTTGGTTACGTATAGGCTGGGTTTGATCGTCTCGGAGAGCATGACCAGCATCTGGAAACGGTCGGTCATGCGGTAGTCCACATCGGAGGGTAGAAACAGGGACATGACAAAGTCGATGTTTTCCAGCGCATCACACAGCTGGATACCATTGCGGACGTCCTCGAGGGTGGGCAGCCTGCGCTGGCCCGTGCGATGATCGATGAGCGACATGCAATCTGAACCCGGACCGTAATAGTTCAGTCCGGCACGCAGCCGCATTGATGCCTGCCCGTTGCGGTCGTACATCGTGAATTCGCTCGGCGCAGTCTTCAGGGCGGTCTCAACGACGTTGCGGGGGATGCGGATTCGATTGCCTTCACTTACTTCAGCACCTGCTTTTTGGAGCAGGTCGATGGCCTCCTGATGATATAGACGGACGCCTGTGCGTTCCAGGATCTGAAGGCTTGCATCGTGGATCTGTTCACATTGCTGTCTTGGGAGCCGCCCGAATGGAAGCTCAGTGGAATTTTCGGCTCTGTCTCGATGATGAGTGGGCATGAATTCGTTCTCCGGTGCAAATAAGCATTAACCTAAGTCCGGCGGTGGTCTCTTCTGCGAGTAAAAAAAGCCTTGCAAAGCAAACTAACGTCTGCAAGGCTGGTAATCCGCAATCGAGCGAGAACTCAAGGGATGGTGCGAATATCGATGACTTCCTGGCCTTCGATTCCCTGGAGCACCTTCAGAAGTTCATCTTTGGAGGCACGGCGCACCTTGATGACGATATCCCAAAAATCCGGGGTCTTAGGCGATGCAGCCCCGCCGCTGGCATAGATCCCCCAGCCCTGCTCTGATATGGCGCTAAAAATCTTGGCGTATTCTCCCACTTTATTCGGGACCCGGATGGTAGCCCGCACACCCTCCACGCCGCTGCCGAGCAGTTCCGCCAGCTTGGCGAGCATGTCGACTTCGGTGATGATGCCTACAACGATGTCGTCCTCGATCACCGGCAGGCATCCTACCTTTTCCTTGATCATCAGCTCGGCGGCACTCTCCAGCGTCGCATCGGGGTCGATGGTGACAAGATCATTTTCTTTTACCATGACATCCTGCGCCTTGAGATCGGATAGCAGTCGGCTGATTTCCCAGACGTTGAGGCTGCCCAGATCAGATGGAGGGACCATCAACGACTCGCGTGTGATCAGGCCAACGATGCGTTTCCCGTCGCCGACGACCGGCAGATGCCGCACCTGGTTCTCGATCATCATAGTTTGCGTTCTAACCAGAGGCGTTTCGGGTGAAATCATAATCGGATGTCGGGTCATGCAATCTTTAACGAGCATGGCTAGGATCCCTCCTGGGTAATGACCGGATCGAAGCTGCGCAGGGTTTCTAGTGGCAGGTGGCAGAAGATCCGGTGGCCGTCGGCGGCCTCACGCCAGGGTGGCGTGTCAGTGACGCATATTTGCCCGTCGTCTGGCAGCAAGCTGCGACGGGGGCAGCGTGTATGGAAGCGGCATCCGCTCGGAGGGTCGATTGCGCTGGGGACCGTGCCTTCCAGGCGAATATGTTTTTGTTTAGCCCTAGGGTCGGGGATGGGGACAGCGGAGAGCAGCGCCTCGCTGTAGGGATGGTAGGGCGGGGCGTAAATCGCTTCCGCTGGTCCAATTTCCATCACCTGGCCGAGGTACATCACCGCGACCTGATCAGAGAAGAAACGCACGACGCTGAGGTCATGGGCGATGAAAACCAGAGTCGTGTTGAACTCCTGCTGGATTTCAAGCAGCAGGTTGAGGATGGCGGCCTGGACCGAGACGTCAAGGGCGCTGACCGGCTCATCACACAGCACAAGATCGGGGTGGCTTGCCAGTGCGCGCGCGATGCCGACACGCTGTTTCTCGCCCCCGCTCAACTGGCGCGGCAGGCGACTATAGTAATTTTCGCCCAAACGCATCGCGTTGAGAAGTTTGATCACTTCCCCACGGATTTTTTCCTTCGGTACCGTTCCAAAGTGCTGCATCGGCCGGGAGATCTGCTGGCCGACGGTATAAGAAGGGTTCATAGTTGAATCCGGGTTCTGGAAGACCATCTGGAGTTCCTGGATCAAGGATTTATCTCGTTCCTTGATTGGTCCGGTGATATCGAACCCAAGGAAGGTCGCTTCCCCATCTGTCGAATCCTCCAGGCCGATGAGGGTTTTGATGAGCGTGCTCTTTCCACAACCGGATTCACCAACCACGCCGAGCGTACTTCCCCTGGGGATCTTGAAGCTGGCGTTCTCCACAGCTTTGACATAGCGCTGCTCCCCGAGTCCGAGCACATCCTTAAAGCTGGTACCCTGCACCTCATAGTATTTCTTGAGGTTTTCAACTTCGAGGATCGGTTCGGTGTCCAGAGCGTGTTGTGAAATTTCCGGCGGTGCGATGTCTTCCGAAGGGTGCCACTCATCCGGATTGATGTCCTCTGCGAAATGACAGCGGACCCAGGCCCCGTTGGGTAGCTGGCGGAGCTCCGGCCGTTCATTGCGGCAGCGATCCTGGAAATAATCGCAGCGCGGTCCATAGACACAGCCCGTTGGCCGGTTGTTGGGGGGTGGCACCCGCCCGCGAATCGGGTATAGCAGGCTGCTGACCTTATCAGAGCCCAGCTTGGGAACGCAGCGCAGAAGCCCTTGTGTGTAGGGGTGCTGCGGGCGTTCATAGATCTGCTCGACGGTGCCGCGTTCGACCATCTCGCCAGCGTACATGACGCCCACACGGGTGGAGACGCGTGCCACCACGCCGAGGTTATGCGTGATGTACATGATGGCAGTGTCGAAGTCACGGCGCAGCTCGGCGATCAAGTCCAGGACAGCTGCCTCGACCGTCACGTCCAGGGCGGTGGTCGGCTCGTCCATGATCAGGAGGGCGGGGTTGTTGAGCAGCGCGGTGGCGATGACGACACGCTGCTGTTGACCACCGGAAATCTGGTGCGGGTAGCGTTTCATCACATTTGCGGCGTCGGGCATGTAAACCCGTTCGAGCATTTCGATGCAGCGTGCTTCCGCCTCATCCTTGTCCATACCCCGGTGCACGGTGAGCACTTCGGACATCTGATCGCCGAGGCGCATGGAAGGGTTGAGTGCCTGCATGGGATCCTGATAGACCATGGCGATTTGATCGCCGCGCAGGCGGCGCAGTTCTTCCCCGGTAACGCCGACGAGCTCCTGTCCCTGGAACTTGATGCTGCCGCGCTTTACGTACCCATTGGCTCCCAGGAAATTGACGATTGCCCAGGCGACGGTGCTCTTCCCGCATCCTGATTCGCCAACGATCCCGTGGGTCTCACCGCGATTGATCTCGAAGGATACATTTTGAACGGCTTCAATTTCTCCGCCACGGATCTTGTAAGCTATGGCGACGTTCTCAAGCTTCAGAACAGGAGGTGCTTTTACCAAATCAGACATCGAAGCTCCTCACTTCTGGTAGCGGGTTAGCTCTTCGCGCAGGCCATCGGCGAAGAGGTTGAGCCCGATGACAAGGCTGGCGATAGCCACGGCCGGCCAGATCACTGCGAGCTGATTGGCGAAAATATTCCTGCGGGCTTCGTTGACCATGTTGCCCCAGTCGGGATCCGGTGGCGGGAGCCCGATTCCCAGGAAACCGAGCGTGCCGATGGCGAAAATCGCGTAGCCTACGCGCAGCATACCATCCACGAGGAGTGGGCCGCGCGCGTTTGGCAGGATCTCCCGGAACATGATGTACCAGACATTTTCACCGCGCGTTTCTGCAGCGCGGATGTAGTCACGTGTTTTAATGTCCAGCGCCAGACTGCGGGCCAGTCGGGCCACGCCCGGCGCACCGGTGATCGTGATTGCAAGGATCACGACCAGGTCGCCCTGACCCAGGGCAGCGATGACGACCAGGTAGAGCACGATACGCGGGAAAGCGATGAGCGCGTCGAGGACCTGCATGATGATCTGGTCCCACCAACCCCCCCGGTAACCGGCGTTCAGACCCAGCAAAGCCCCGAGGGTTAGTGAACCTAACACGCCCCAGATGGCCACGCCGCCCGGGATTGAGATGTCGCTTCCGGGCAGGCGGGTCTTCAAGAGGATCACCTGCGTACCCTGCATGAGGCGTGAAAGAATGTCCCGGCCGAGGTGATCCGTCCCAAGCAAATTGGTCGAATTTGGACCGAGATTTTGAACAAATTCATTGGCGTTGGGATTGAAGGGTGTCCAGAACAACGAGATGAAGGCAAGCAGCACCCAGAACAGCACGATTCCCATCCCCACGGTCGCTACACGCGATTCGAAAATGATGGAAATGCTGTTCCACATTTTCTCCCAGCGGGAGGGTGGGGATTTGGTCATGGTTTGAACAGCCATATCCTTCTCCTGGTCAAGCGTAGCGGATGCGCGGGTTGAGCAACGTATAAGCGAGATCGCCGATCAAGCGGGTGAGAATGGCGATCGCGACGGTGACCATCGCGGCCGCTTCGATGGCGTTGTAATCTCCAAAGATCGCCGAACGGTAGATGTAGTAGCCCAGGCCGGGATATCCAAAGATGACCTCGACTACGACCAGGCCTCCCACCAACCAGTTGACGTGCAGCATGATGATCGTGATGGGAGCCATCAGCGCATTGCGAATGGCGTGCCTGGTCACGACGCGCCACTTGGGCATGCCTTTGATGATCGCAGTTCGAATGTAGGGTGAATCCATGACCTCGACCATGCTGGCACGTGTCATGCGGGCAACGTAGCCCAGCTCGACTGCGGTTAATGTCAGGACCGGAAGCGCCAGCAGTTTGGGGTCTTCAAAGATCGCGTTAGGGCTGGTGAATATGGCTACAGCCGGCAGCACCTTGAGCCAAATACCGAGGATGATGATGAGAAAGATACCGGTCACGAACTCGGGTGTAGCGGTAAAACCCAGACTCGTGATGGAGATGATCCGGTCTAACGGTTTGCCTTCGTTGATTCCGGCCAGGATGCCGAGGAACAAGGCGAGCGGCATGATGATCGAGAAGGCCACGCCGGCCAAGACCAGCGTGTTGCGGATGCGTGGTATCAGGGTCACCGCCACCGGCCGCCCGAACTGCAGCGAGATACCCGGGTCCCCGCGCAGTAGCCCTTTTCGCAGGGGGATGTATTTTTGAGGTCCATCCCCTTCTTTACGGAGCCCGGCTTTGGTGAGCACCCACACTTCCGCCCCTTCGCCGCGCTGCCACTTGACGGCGTTGTTCTTGGTGTCAACACCCCAGAAGACCTCCTGGCCCTCTTCGTTGACCTCCCACGCACCACTTGAGAGATGCGAGGTTGTCGAGCCATCTTCCTGTCGCTTCAATGTGATCAGCTGGCCCTCGTCGATTTTCCAGCGTGTGAGCTGCCCGTCGACGTCCGCCCACCAATTCGCCTCACCGGTTTGTTGGTTTATCGAGGTGACCAACGGGTATCCGACCTTGCGCTCCGCCCGCCAATCATTTCCGATTAACCAGTCAACATAGCGCTGCCAGGCAGGCGCGTCCAGCCCCAGCTGGGCGCGGTAGGAAGCACGCTGCTCCGGGGTGGCAAACACGCCCAGGATCTTGACTGAGATATCTCCGCTGCCGACCTCGATAAGGAAAAAAAGGGCAATGGAGACCAGCAGCATCGTGACGATGGTTGAGATTATGCTCCGGATGATGAAACGGGCCATATTGTTGGGCTCCTATTGGGCAAGAGGCCCGGTTTGGGATGACCGGGCCTCCTGCTCATGTTGTGACGAGACTAGGAGTTAGACATCCTTCCAGACATCATAGAGCAGATCGTATGCGGTCGGATGTGCTTTGACATTCTGGAACTCCGAAGCCGTCGCGTTCCAAACGCTCTTCCAGAAGCTGTTGAAGATCGGGCCGCGTTCCTGCATGATGTCTTCGATCTGGCACATCAAGCCTCGACGTGCTTCGACATCTAGCGTTCCCTGCGCTTCGCGGAGTATTTCTTCAAACTGGTTATCGGTCCAGCGGGTCTCATTCCATGCGCCGATGGATTCTTCTGTATAGGCCAGCGGCAGGACCATCGTCGCCAGCGGACGGTGTGTCCAGGACGTGATGCCCAGGTCGACCTCCGTCCAGCGATCCCAGTAGCCGGCCGGTTCGGTGATGTCGAGCTGGATATCAAAGCCGGCGGGCTCAGCGAGCTCTTTGAGCGCCTGTGCGATCTCGGGCTCGGCCTGATCGTTCTTGGTCGCGAGCGTAACCTGCAGCGGCAGGTCGATGCCCTTCTCGGCTGCGTACTCTTCGAGAAGTCCGCGTGCAAGTTCTGGGTCGTACTCGGGGATATCGCGCTCACAGTAGGCAGGATGAACTGGTGCGACGTGAGCGTCCAGGGAAAGGTCGCCCTGTCCGAAGTATGCCAGCTGCAGAATCTTCTCGCGGTCCTGGCAGAACTTCATCGCGTTGCGCACGCGAACGTCATCCCACGGCTCGAGGTCAACTCGCATGCGTCCGAGCAAGCACTGCGAAGTGCTCGCCGGGCGGATGGTGACGCCTTCAACTTCCTGAAGCGCCTGGAAGTCTGTCGGGCGCGGGTCGTAAAGTGAATCGACCTGTCCTGATTGAAGGGCGGCTACGCCGGCATCCTTGTCTGTCGACACATAGATCAGTTCGTCCAGGTACGGCAGCGGATCGCCATCCTCGCCCATCTGCCAGTAGTCCTCGCGGCGCTTGAACACAGCGCGCTCACCTTCGGCGTATTCCTCCAGCGTGAAGGCACCGGTGCCGACGGGCTGTCGGATGATGTCGCCTTCGAAGTCGCGGTGCAAAACCACGGCGGGATAGTGGAACAGGTGCTCGGGGACAGCGATATCGGCGAACTGAAGGTGCAAGCGGACGTGATAGTCATCGACTTTCTCGACGTCCTGCATACCAGTCAGGTAAGCCAGGAGGCCGAGCATGGATGAACCGACGTCTGGGTTCAGCCACTCACCAAAGGTGAACATCACATCGTCGGCGTTGAATCCATCGCCATTGTTCCATGTGACGTCCTGTCGTAGATAAAGATCCCAGGTTAACACGTCATCGCTGGCTTCCCAGCGATCAAGCAGGTACGGTCGCGTGATGTTGTCGGGGCCGGTTAGCGTCAGGTACTCGCAGAACTGCCGGACAACGTTTGCGCCTTCAACCCAGGATAGCCGGGCTGGATGGTCCAGCAGTTGGAGCTGCATGGAAGATGTCCAGGTCCCGCCTCTTTTGATCCCACCGCTTGGTGCTTCGCCGCTGACAGGGGTTTCTGTAGGTGCACCGCCGCAAGCGGCGATGAACGAGGCTGCACCTGCCGACATGCCCAGCAGCGTGGCGAAGCGGATGAACTCGCGTCGGCTGATAACACCCTGTTCTAACTTATCGTACGCATCTGGAATGGCGATGTGGGTTTTCGCCATCTGTTTTTTTGTTATTCGAGGTTTTTCCACTTCTTACTTCCTCCTTGGATTACGGTTACGGGTGACGGGAAACTGCGCTCTTCTGTATCTTGACAATAGAACACCTCCCGTTTAGACGTTGACCCTCGGTCGTAGGCCTGCTTTGGCTCAAACCGGGATCAGGCCCGTCGGCGTGTCCTCGGTCCCATGCCAACGGTGAACCGTTTCTAACTTGAGTCCGAGTGCGATGATCGACACATCTCGAGAAGCTGTTGTCCGTCCGGCGAGAGACAATTTAGCAAGCCTGCTCCTGCGGCGCAGATAGCATTGGTTCATCCGGATGGATCTGTGTCTTCGCATGGTGCTTATCAGTTTCAATTGTCAGACTTCACGTGCCATAATTGGCTTACACGACAACCGACAACAGCCGTTTGACAAATATCTCGGTCTTCATGACCGGGGGCAATCAGGTAGGAATTTCGGAGGTGATCCGAGTTTTCACTGCGCTATTTGGAACTCTTGACAGTCTGGATCTAAGCATGATGGTGTTTTTGATACTAGCATAAATCGCAAAGCATGCCAAGCGATCTCACTCAGATTGAGAATAAAATCACAAATTGGGTCCATTCTGAACGCTCATTCTTCCGATGGAAATGCCCGGCATAAGGCTTTCAAACTAGGCGGCTTCAGGCATGATCACCACCCGACCGATGTCTTCGTAGTCGTCAAGTGCGTCGAAGGTTTCGTTGATCATGACTGCGTCCAGGGGTATTGTCCGGGTGATCACGGATGACAAATCCACATCGCCAGCTTCCACGAAATGGATCAGCGCCGGAAGTTCCCGCGCCAGGTGATCGGCGACCCCGATCAGTTCAGCCTCACGCATCAAGAGTTCGTTGTAAGGGTCTATTTCGATCGTGTTTTCGCTCAAGCCGACCAGCGCTACTCGTCCGAACACGCCTACCGATTCGACCGCCTGGCGCATCGTCACGGGCAAGCCAATCAATTCCAGTGCTACATCCACCCCCTCCCCGCCGTTGAGAGCCTTGATCTGGGTGATCGGATCCCCCTCGCGTGCATCGATGGCGATGGCGCCGTGTTCGTGCGTAAACTCGAGCTTGGATGGGTTGATATCCACTGCAAACACCCGTTTTGCTCCGACGGCCTGTGCGATCTGGATGGCGGACATTCCCAAACCGCCCACACCGAATACGGCGATCGTCTCTCCTGGCTGCAGGCGTGCTTTGCACAGGGCGTGATAAGAGGTGGCGGAGGAGCACATCATGATCGCACCTTGTTCAAAAGGTATCGACGCAGGAAGATGGAAAAGGCTGCGTTCAGGTATGCGGATGAACTCTGCGTACCCGCCGTCGCGGTACTTCCCGATCATCGAGCCGTTAACGCAGAACTGTTCGCTGCCGCGATGGCAGTATTCACACTTTCCGCAGGTAACCAGATAATGCAGGCAGACACGATCCCCTGTATTGAAGTTCTTTACCGCCGTCCCGGCTGATTCGACAATGCCTGCGACCTCGTGCCCCAGCGTCAGCGGCAGGGGACGCACGGGCGATACACCGGCGCGGTAGTGTGCATCCGAGTGGCAGATCCCGGCAGCCATGACCCGGACGAGAACATCTTCAGCTCCCAGCTCCGGGGTAGGGATCTCCTGCATCTCGAGCGGCTTGCCAGGTTCGATCAACCGGACTGCTTTCATGCTGCACTGCTCCCTGTTTCAAACCGTAATGGGCAGGCACCGCCACCCATGCTCATACGTGACCGTAGTAATCGCGGTGGACGACTACTGAGTAGGCGTAATCCAACAGCGTTCCCCAGCTGAAGATCGGGATATCAATCTGGCGTTGGAGCGCGCGTGCGAAAGGCTGCATTCCGGTGCATTCCAACATCATGGCGCCCATATTGGGGTGCTCTTCATAAAACTCGATGCACACTTCCAGGAAGTCCCTCTCGGCCTTCTCGAAATTGGACTGAGGGGGATCGGGCCGCACCGGCGCATACCAGAGGTTTTCGAATTCGGGACAGCGGCCGTCATCTTCAGCGCCCGCGATGACGTAATTGGAGCCTGGCTGAATGCCCACAGCTTGAAGGTGTTCGGGCAGGAGCTGCTTCTTCCTCGCAGCCATTATGCCAACCACTCTCTCGGGGCCGATCAACTGCTGGGCGAAAGGCACTTGAAGCAAGCTGGACATAAAGACGGGGATCTTAACGTAACCGGCGATTTCTTGTTGGAAGTAGGCGAAGTACCCGCATTCCGCAG
>JASFUN010000022.1:0-10102 GCA_050050255.1 Anaerolineales bacterium
GATCGAAAGGCCGGGGGCTCTTGAGTTGATTCAAACCCTGATATCGTTCAATGCCGGGCTGCCGCTGCAGGGGCTGTGGCTCCCTGTGGGACTTGCGCTCTCCATCCTGTTTGTGTTCCTTCTGGTCTGGCAGACCTACAGAAGTCGTGCGACCGGAACTGCGCATAGCCATAGACTTATGGCATTAACAGCCTTGTCCTTGTTTCCCATCGCTCTTTTGTTCATCATTTCTCAGGTGTGGCCGGTCTATGTCATCCGTGGTTTGCTGCCCTCGGGAGTCATCTACCTTCTCTGGATTGCGATGGTCTTGACAGGTAAACATATCAAGGCTTTCGATCGTTGGGTAATGGGTGCCGTATTGATTGTGCTGTTTGCAGTCGGCCTATTCAACCATTTCACTTACAATGGCTTCCCGTACGCTCCCTTCGAAGAAATTAATGATTACCTGGAAGCCGAGCTTGAAGATGGCGGGATCGTGATTCATTCCAACAAGTTAACAATGCTTCCTGCGTATTACTACGACCCTCAGCTGCCGCATGAATTTCTCCCTGACATCCCAGGTTCAAACAGCGATACGCTTGCAGTCCCCACGCAAGAAGTGATAGGGATACGATCCCAACCGGGTATTGAGGCGGCGGCCGGCGATCACCGGCAGATCTTCTTCGTAATTTTTACACGGGAGCTATCCGATTATCAGCAAGTCGGAATCGAGCTGCCGCCAGCCCTTAGATACCTGATCGAAAACTATGAGGAAGTGTCTACACGTTCCTTCGGCGATGTGCTTATCTACAAATTCCAGGCTCCGGCTTATATCCCGGACAGCGGTTAATTTGCGGTGATATGCATGAACTTGAGATTGAGAATTAGTTACCAGATCACGCTGTTATGCGATGCTAAATATGACTAGAGCGCAAATCATCATCCTTTTCTCCCTGGGTGTGGCCGTCGCATTGGCCGCGGGCATGAGTCTTGAGAACCCTGGTTACATGGATGCTGAATACTACTTTGTCACCGGGAGAGAACTCAGCATTGGAAATGGGTTCCAGGAGCCATTCATCTGGAACTACCTGAGCTCCCCCCAGGGACTGCCGCATCCATCGCACGGCTACTGGATGCCGTTTGCTAGCTTGATCGCCGCTCTGCCCATGTCGCTGGTTGGATCATCATTTCGAGCTGCTCAAATCCCGTTCATCCTGCTGACCGCACTGCTCCCTTTGCTGACCTCACGCTACAGCTATTCCTTGCATCAGGATAACCGTGCTGCGTTTCTGGCCGGCCTGCTGGCTGCGGTGCCAGGTTTCTTCTTACCTTATTTTCTCACTACAGACATGTTCATACTGTATGCGTGGATCGGCACGGCTTTTTTCTGGTCGATGCACCTGGCCTGGAAGCGTCGATCGGCATTGCTGTGGATTTTCGCTGGCGTTTGCATTGGCCTAGCCCATTTGTCCAGAGCTGATGGATTTTTGTTCCTTTTCCCGTTTCTCTACTTCATCGCTATCGATAGAGAGCGGCTCTGGAGAAGGTTGGGGTTGGCGGGCGCGGGCTACTGCCTGGTAATGGTTCCCTGGTTCCTGCGAAATCTTCAGGTCTTCGGGGCGCTCCTTCCGCCTGGCAACCAATCTGTCCTTTGGATGCGTTCGTATGAAGACCTTTTCCGTTACCCGGCAACGGGTCTGAATCCAACCTATCTCCTTGACACCGGCTTGGCCTCCATCATCTCGGCCCGGCTGGAAGCACTCTGGATCAATCTTCAAAGAGTCGTCGCGGAGAACTGCCTTGTTTTTTTACTGCCTTTTATGGTGATCGGGTTCCTTACTAAACGCGGATCGAAGGTTGTGCGTTCAGCAGCATTGTACTGGTTGATTCTCTTTGTTGTGATGAGCGTCGTCTTCCCATTTGCAGGAGCGCAAGGAGGAACATTCCATTCGAGTGCAGCTCTAATGCCCACTTTGTGGATGCTCATACCGTTCGGGCTCCGGAAGGCCGTGGCATGGATTGGGGCGCGTAGGAAATGGGATATACCTCAGGCTACCATCAATTTCGGATGGATCATGGTGGTTCTGGCAGCTTTATTCACAACCGGCGTTTACCTGCAGAGGGTTTACGGATTTGAGCAGCCGGGAAAAACATGGTCTTCAGATACGGTCTATTACAGTTCGCTTGGGCGGGCACTGGCTGACCTGGAACCCGAAGCGGAGATCGTGATGGTCAACAATCCCCCAGGTTTATACGCGGTCACTGGAATCAAGTCGGTCGTGGTGCCCTCTGGCGGGCAGGAAGCACTCAGCAGGGCCCTTATTGATTTCAAGGTTGATTACCTAGTTCTGGACCGTAATCACCCGTCAGGACTCACTGATTTGTTTGGACGCGAAGAGATCCCTGAGGGGCTTAAATTTGTCGAGCAACTCAACACAGAGCATTACGGCCCTGCCTTGATCTTCAGGTCTGACATGGAGCGAAACCCGGAATGAGCCTCAGGCAGAGTTCTCTTCCCTGGAAGTGGTTAATCTTTGGCGGGGTAGTTTTAAGCATTGCTTTTTACCTGGCGTTCTCCGCCTATTTATTCCGGATTGGTTACCCTCTGGACGACGCCTGGATCCATCAGACTTACGCACGAAACCTGATCGAGTACGGTCGTTGGGTCTACACACAGAATACGGGTGGAGGTGGTTCAACGGCGCCGCTCTGGACGATAATTACAAGTTTGGGCTATTTCTTTAAGGTTCCACCGAAATTATGGACATACTTTCTCGGTGGGGCCACGCTTTTCTTTACCGCATTTTTCGGGGTGCGCTGGTACGCAGACCACTCTGAAGCCAATGGCCATTCCAAACTTGGGCCAGGTCTGCTGATAATTTTTGAATGGCATCTCGTCTGGGCAGCCTGCTCCGGGATGGAGACGCTTTCGATTGGGATGCTGGCGGTCCTGTTTTTCTGGATCTTGCAGAGAAATCAAGATCGCACTTTGATCATGGGGGGCTTGATTGGGGTGGGTATGTGGCTGCGACCGGATGCGATCCTCCTAATTTTACCGGCACTATGGGTGGCTATATTCTCGAGAGGTTCAAACCGAGATCCTGCTGCCCGCAGCGGGCAGATCCTGCGCCTGATCCTGAGCGTAGCGATCATGATCGTCCCGTATCTAATCTTCAACTCAGCCTCCGCTGGATCAGTTTGGCCAACCACATTTTTCGCCAAGCAGGCGGAGTACGCCGTCCTTCGGGAACAGCCGTTGTTATCAAGGATTCTATCGTTGGTTCAAGCGCCTCTGGCCGGGGTTTCCGTCTTACTCCTGCCGGCATTTATCTATCAGGCTGTAGACGTGATCCGCAGGAAAGAATACGCTCGCCTGGCTCCATTTCTCTGGGTTGCGTCTTACCTGGGCGCCTACGCTCTTCGCCTGCCAGTGACCTATCAGCATGGTCGCTATCTCATGCCGGTTCTACCGACAAGCATCGTGCTGAGCTATTTCGGGTTAAGCCGGCTCCTGGCAGCAGATTCTAAAAAGTCCACTGTCCGGATCCTGCAGCGCACATGGCGCCTGGCGATCCCGGTTGTCTTGCTCATATTTTGGGTCATCGGGGCACAGGCTTACGCGCGTGATGTCGCTGTAATCGAGAGTGAAATGGTTGACACTTCCCTCTGGATCCAGGCTAACACTCCGAGTGGTTCAAAAATTGCAGCACATGATATCGGGGCGTTTGGGTATTTCGCGCAGCGCGATTTGCTCGACCTGGCAGGCTTAGTGTCCCCTCAGGTGATCCCTATTATCCGGGATGAGCCGGCATTAAAAGAGCTGATGGACGACGAGCATGTCGATTATCTGATGACATTTCCGGGGTGGTACCCAGAATTGAGTGAAGCGGGTGAGAAAGTGTTCCAATCGACGGCTCAATTCAGCTCTGAGTTGGGTGGAGAAAAAATGACGGTGTATCGATGGCCCTGATTGTTTGCTTCTCTCATTTGTGCTGTGCTATACTCGCCGGGGTCCAATTGAAGGCGGGATGTCTATGGAAAATGTGAGCGTGGTCATAGTCGACGATCATCCTCTATTCAGGGAGGGTGTTCGTAGTGTCATCGATTCTGAAGATGACCTGGATGTGCTGGCGGAGGGTACCAGTGGCGATCAGGGAATCAAACTGATCCGGGAACTGCGGCCTGACGTCGCGCTGGTTGACGTTAATCTGCCGAAGATGAACGGTATGCAGGTTACCCGTAATGTCATCTCGGAGCGGCTTGACACTTCCATCGTGCTCCTAACTGCTTATGATGATGTTGAGCAGGTGCTGCACGCTTTCAGCGCAGGAGCTGCAGCCTACTGCTCCAAAGACGTTGAAGCCGGGAAGCTGGTAGATATCGTTCGTCAGGTCTCCCGCGGTTTTTACGTCGTGGGGGATCAGGTTTTTGACAAGGAAGGGTTGGAAGATTGGCTGTCCCGGGGCGTAGAAACTGTGCGCCGGCCTCACCTGGAAGGGGATGTGGAAGCCTTCACACCGCTTTCACCGCGCGAGATGGAAATCCTGCAATATGTCACCCGTGGCATGAGCAACAAAGAGATCGCCGCCAGCCTTGGGATCAGCCACCAAACGGTAAAGAATCACATGACTGCAATCCTTCATAAGCTCGATGTTGAAGATCGCACCCAGGCTGCCGTTTATGCCCTTCGTCACGGATGGGTTCGCTTGCAGGATACTCGGAAGAAAAAGTAGCTCGGAGGATGCATGACTGAGGCTGACACCAGCGAAGCGCTGAGTCCGCTGGACGCTTTTCTCGAGGTGACGCATGAGCTCCTCGACAAAGTAAAGCGTGAGCTCCAGGAGATCAGCATGCTTGTCGAACAGAGCCAGGGTGAGGTCGAGAAGTTGGCCGCACGCAACGCCGATGTGACTGCGCGCCTGCATCAAATGCAGGCGCACTTCGACACGGTCCCTCGTGAAGACATTCGCAGTGGTTATGAAGCTGCGCTTGATGCACAACAGCGCTTGTTCACGATGCGTGGCCAGCTCGAGAAACTTGAGAGCGATAAGAAGCACCTTAACGAGATGGAAGGGTACATCCAGGATGCCCTCAAGCTGCTTGAAGGTCGCCCGGTAATTGAAGTAGAAGAAGAACAACGTACCAGTTCTGAATTTCTTGAACAGGTCATCCAGGCGCAGGAGGACGAGCGCAGGCGTATTTCCAGGCAGATCCACGACGGACCCGCGCAGGTGCTCTCAAACTTCATCCTGCAAACAGAGATTGCGACCAGATTATTCGAAAACGATCCCGATCAAGCCCGAGCTGAATTAGAAAACTTGAAGGAAGCGGCTACGACAAGTTTTACAAAGGTGCGGGATTACATCTTTGAGCTTCGCCCGATGATGCTCGACGACCTCGGTCTGGTTCCCACAGTCCGGCGCTACACAGAGGCCTTGCGGGAAAAGACCGGGCTTGAAATCACCTTGTTGAACACCGGCGTCGAGCGCCGGTTGGAGTCCCATCAGGAAGTGGTGATTTTCAGAGCCATTCAAGAGCTGCTCGCCAATGTCCGTGACCATGCGCAGGCGACACAGGTCAAGGTCATGATTGACATCGATGAGAGTACCGTCAGAGCGGCAGTTGAGGACAATGGTCGTGGGTTCGATCCTGAAATGCTCGAGGGTGAGGAAGCGGATAAGTTAAGTTTAAATCAACTGGATGATAAGATCGAGCGCCTCGGGGGGGAGATGGATGTTGATACGAAACCCGGCGAGGGCACGCGTATCACGATCACCCTCCATTCAACACCTGAACCAGCATCATAAGGTTGGAAGCCAGCATTCGTGATCACAGTGCCATCGAGGGTTTCAGCTACCATTACCAGGGTACCCTCGGAAATTGGTCCTATTGAAAGCAGGGAGTTGTCTGTCTATAATTATTGCTGCCTTGTAACAGAAAATAGGCGAAACTGTAACGGAAGGAGGTGAGGCGAATGTTATTTGCACCGAAAGAAAAAGGTCAAGGCTTGGTAGAGTATGCATTAATCTTAGTTTTGGTCGCTGTTGTCGTAATCGTCATTTTAGCACTGCTCGGCCCGGCCATTGGCAACGTATTCAGCAACATTGTTTCGAATATCTAGTCGATCGTATGGCCGGATAACGGGGGAACAGATCAATTAAGCATCCCGTTAATCGCACAGGAGCCCTATTGACGATAGGGCTCCTTGTGTAAGGGAAATGTAAGCAATGGTCCGGCACACCTATGTTAAAGTTAGCATAACTTGACTTTTAATGTCAGGCGGGTATGATACGCGCAAATTGAGCTGCGGCTCAGTGCGGTCCTTGCCGTCTTAAAAGGAGGCTCCATGCGCCGTCCACGAATACTTATCTTGTTTGCGCTCATCCTACTGTTGGGCGCGGCAGCAGCTTATTTCCTGCTTTCGGCGGGAGGCGGGAATGATCAGCCAGAAGTGCAGGCAACGCCTGAATTCGCAAGCGACGTCGTCTTTGTCGCCATTGCAGCTCAGGATATCGCGCGTGGGGCAGCCATCCCCGAGGACGGCATCGTCATGTCGCGTATGCCCGCCAACATGGTCGTCGAAACGATGATCAGCGGCCCCGACGAGGATGGCATCCGAACGAGGGTGATCGGCAAAATCGCGCGCCAGGACATCGGTCGTGGTGTTCCCATCACCGAGGCGATGCTAACCGATCAATCCGGCGATCTGCTCGCCGGTGGCTCGGATGCATCCCTGGCGATCCCACCTGGATACACGGCGATCTCCGTCCCCATGTCGAGGTTTGCGGGTGTCGCTTATGCAATCAAGGCAGGCGATGTAGTCGACGTGCTTATCACGTTGATGCTCGTTGACGTCGACCCAGATTTCCAATCTCTGCTTCCAAACTTCGTAACCTCCTTGAACGCTCCTGGGGGGACCGCAGAATTTCCTTCACCCAGCCTGACCGGTTCAGTGCAGCCGGTTACGGTGGAAGAAGAGGATTCCGGTGGAGATTATTTCCCACTGGGTAAGGTCGTCGAAGAAGAACGCACTGGACAGCCTTTCCACGTCATCCCGCAGGAAGATCAGCGTCCGCGCGTCGTGACCCAGCGATTGGTTGACAGCGCCCAGGTGCTGCACGTTGGCACATTCCCGCTCGAAGGAGCACAAACCTCGACCCAACCGACACCCGAGCCGGAAGAGGGTGTCGGCGCGCCGCCACCCCAGGAAGGCCAGGCTGTGCAAGTGGCGACGATCGAAGAGCCGGATATTATCTCCCTGATCGTAACCCCTCAGGACGCGCTGGCTTTGAACTGGGCGATGAAAGTCGGGGCACATATGACTTTCACGCTGCGTGCGCCCAATGACACCGAGGCCACCGAAACCACGAGTGTCACGTTGCAGTACCTGATCGACAACTACAATGTGACCATACCGACCAAACTGCCTTACCAGCTTGAGCCGCGTGTGGATGAGCTTGTCAAGCCGGAGCTGGAAGACAAGAACACTGCGCCACAACCGCAACAATAAGCGAGGTATAGTTGCTGATCTTGAGGTTTGAGGAGAGGTTTCATGACCGATAACGCGGAGAACACGATCCGCGTGCTGATCGTGGATGACATCGCGGAAACGCGTGAGAATATTCGCAAGCTGCTTCAGTTTGAGTCTGATGTGGTCGTCGTGGGCGCAGCCCGGACAGGCATCGAAGCGATTGACGTCGCCCGAGAGACCGAGCCGGATGTTGTGATCATGGATATCAATATGCCTGATATGGACGGCATCGAAGCGACTGAAGCCATGCTGCGGGATGTTCCTTTCGCGCAGATCGTCATGCTGTCAGTTAACAACGATTCGGATTACGTTCGCCGGGCTATGCGCGCCGGCGCGCGTGACTTCCTTGCGAAGCCACCTTCTGGCGACGAGTTGATATCCACGATCCGCAGCCTCTCTATCCTCGCACACGAACAGAGAAATAAAGTCTCGACACCGCTGCCACAGGTATCAGTCCAGGGTTCGTCGAGATCGGGATACACCGGACCGCTGCGACCGCAGGGCAGGATCATCGCCGTTTACAGCCCCAAAGGGGGCGTCGGCTGTACCATGATGGCGACCAATCTCGCTGTCGGGCTGGATACCGATGACACTCCAGCTGTGCTCGTTGACGCAGCCCTGCAGTTTGGTGACGTCGCAGTTGCCCTCAACCTGCAGGCTAAGAACAGTTTTTCTGACCTCGCCATGCGAGCGGAGGAGTTGGATCCGGAGTATGCTGAAGGCGTGCTCTTGCGACACGATAGCGGTTTAAGGGTGCTTGCCGCACCGCAGAGACCTGAGATGGCGGACGAAGTGACCGCCAATCAGGTCCGAAAAGTGCTGCAGTTCTTTAGACAACACTTTGCATATGTCGTGGTGGACACGAGCTCGACGATGGACGATATCACGCTGGCTGTGTTGGACGTGACGGATATTCTCGTGACGATTGCGACTCCTGAGATCCCCTCGATCAAGGACACCCGGCTGCTTTTCGACCTTTTGGGCGTCTTAGAATTTCCCAAGGAACGGATTTTCTTTGTCCTCAATCGGACGGACCGGAAGTCGGGCATCACTGCGGAAGCGGTTTCGGAAAACCTCAAAGTCAGAGTGGACGGGGAAATACCGCTTGATGAACGGGCGGTTACAGCTTCGATCAATCGTGGCTCGCCGCTCTTGATCAATGATCGCTCGAACCCGGTTGCCAAGGCGATCATGAACCTGCTCGGCGCGCTCAAGGAAAGGCTCGTCGCTGAAGCAGAAGTTGAAGAGGAAGAGGAAGTTGAAGGATCGAGGTTGTTTAGTAGGTAGTGAGGCCTGTTGCTGATGGAGCATTTTACGCTCTATCAAGGAGAGTGAACCGTGTCGTTACTTAAACGGATCGAGCAGGGACAAATGGATGGGGGCAATAAGGTCCCTGCACCCAGTTCAAACGATGCACCTGTGCAGACAGGGGGCACATCGCGCCTGAGCAATATTTCTGCCAAACGGGTTGCACCGCCTGGATCCTCTCAACGCGATACCTACTACGATCTTAAGACCCGTGTGCAGAACAAACTGCTGGCTGAACTGGACCCCTCGATGGATGTCAGCCAAACTGCCGAGGTGCGCCAGACGATCGAAGAGCTTTACGAGAACATCCTTGCTGAAGAAAAAATCGTCCTTTCCCGACCTGAGAGGCGCCGGCTTTTTGAGCAGATCGTAGCCGAGATCCTGGGGCTTGGACCCCTGGAGCCGCTGCTGGCAGACGATTCGATCACAGAGATCATGGTCAACGGCGCAAAGCAAATCTACATCGAGCGTGCCGGTAAACTCCACCGCGAGCCAGCTACCTTTGAGAGTGACGACCATCTCATGCGCATCATCGATCGCATCGTCGCACCACTCGGCCGCCGTATCGACGAATCCAGTCCGTACGTCGATGCTCGCTTGACGGATGGCTCTCGTGTGAACGCCATCATCCCACCGATCTCGCTGGTCGGCCCAACGCTCACCATCCGAAAATTCTCCGCCGACCCGATTACGGTGGATCAACTTATTGAATGGGGGACGATCACTCCAGAGGCGGTTGAGTTTCTGAAAGCGTGTGTTGTCTCG
This sequence comes from Anaerolineales bacterium, assembly GCA_050050255.1. GTDB lineage: Bacteria > Chloroflexota > Anaerolineae > Anaerolineales > E44-bin32 > E44-bin32. The sequence continues at coordinate 9,584 of JASFUN010000022.1, forward strand.
GCGATCAACATGGTCATCTCCGGTGGTACCGGTTCAGGTAAAACCACCATGTTGAACGTCCTGTCCCAGTACATCCCTGGTGATGAACGCATCGTCACTATCGAGAATGCAGCCGAGCTCCAGATGAGGCAGGAGCACGTCGTGACGCTTGAGTCGCGCCCACCCAACATTGAAGGGCGCGGTGAGGTCACGATCCAAAACCTCGTGGTCAACTCATTGCGTATGCGACCGGACCGTATCATCGTGGGTGAGATCCGATCTGAAGAGGCGCTCGACATGCTCCAGGCAATGAACACCGGTCATGAGGGCTCAATGACGACTGCCCACTCGAACAGCCCCCGTGATACGCTCTCACGTATCGAGACGATGACATTGATGGCTGGTATGGACCTACCGGTGCGTGCTATCCGCGAGCAGATTGCCTCCGCTCTCGAGGTAGTCGTTCACCTTGAACGTTTGCGGGACGGCACCCGTAAGGTCACCCACGTCGCCGAGATCCAGGGTATGGAGGGTGACGTG
>JASFUN010000023.1:0-9844 GCA_050050255.1 Anaerolineales bacterium
ACTGCCTTCCGAGGGTGACTAGGAGATGGATGAAATGATTCGCCGAAGACGCTGTACTGCACACCTTTTCTGTCTTGCCGCGCTCGCGCTGCTCAGCGCTTGTGGACCACCGGCGCTTTTTCCTAACGGGCCGACAGCTATCCCGACGCTTTTCGCCGCGACCGAGCCGCCCTCCGCTCTGGAACCTACAGAGACGCCGGCCTTCGCCGTGCTCAGCTACCCGGTGCGACCGCCTTCCGCCAAGGAAGGCCAGGAGATCTACCAGCAGGAGTGTGCCCAATGCCACGGCGAAGATGGCACCGGCGAGGTACCTGGCTCGCGCAATTTCCTGGATCTGGACTATATCCGCGGCGAGACGCCTGTTAATTTCTACGCCGCCGTGACCGAAGGCCGCGGCGAGATGCCATCCTACAATGACCGCCTGAGCTCGGATGAGCGCTGGGACGTGGTTTTTTATATCTGGCGGCTGTCAACCACGCGTGAAATGATCCAGGAGGGCCGCAAGATTTATGAGCAAAATTGTGTCACCTGCCACGGGGAAAATGGTGATGCCGAACTGCTCGGCTCGGCCAATTTTAGAGATCTTCGCCAGATGGATGATCTGGCACCGCGCGATCTCTATCTGGTCGCCACGCAGGGGCGCGGATCGATGCCGGCCTGGCAGTCACTGCTAAACCAGGATCAACGTTGGGCCGTCATCGATTACATCCGAACTTTCTCCTACGATCCCGAGCTTGAATCATCGCTCGCCGAAAACACAACCGCCACAGTTGAAGCAACTGCACTGGAATGCGACCTCGAGCAGCAGAATCCCTTTGCGTGGGACGACGTCGCGGCGATACAGACTGGCCAGGAGGTCTACAAGACAGATTGCGCTGGCTGCCATGGCGGTGATGGCAGCGGTGGACTTCCAGACACGCCGGATTTCACCTCGGCTGCGGTCCAGTCCGAACTGGAAGACGAACCCGGCGAGCATTTCTGCGACGTGCTGACCGGCGTGAGCGTCATGCCCGCGTTTGGGACGAGACTTTCGGAGCAGGAGATCTGGTCAGTGATCACCTACTTGTTCTCTCTGGGCCCTGGTTCTTGAGCCTGGCTCGCGGGGTTTGGAAGATCATCAACCTCACCCTTCGCCTGTAAGGAGGATCTGGATGAACAACCCAAGGAAACTTACCTTGACCGCAGTCGTTTCTAGCCTGCTAATCCTTTCCGCCTGCTCAACGCCAGAACCGGATATTTCTGTCGAGATGGAGGTCGTTCCCACGCGCATCCCGGCGCCGACCGAAGCTGCGCTGCCAGGCTCGCCGCTCGTAGGCGGTCGATTGTACGACAACTGGTGGATCGAAGCAGGGCTGGAAGCTCCACAAACTGATCATCCCCTCTGGGCGCAGCAAACCACAAACCAGCGCAGCGGCGAAGACACCTGGCGCTGCAAGGAATGCCATGGCTGGGACTACCTGGGCGCTCAAGGCGCTTACGGGTCTGGCTCACATTTCACCGGATTCCCGGGGATCTTCGATGTGCGCGGGGAGCCTGCCTCCACAGTGATGGCCTGGCTGGACGGAACCGAAAACCAAGATCACGATTTCTCAATGCTCGGTCGAGACCATCTTGAAGACCTGGTGATCTTCATTAAAGAAGGACTCGTCTTTCTCGAACCCATCATCAACGAACAGACCCACGCTGCGGTCGGTGGCAGCGTCAGTGACGGCGGGGCGGACTTCACGGAAGTATGCCGTGCCTGTCATGGGGAGGATGGACGCCAGTTGAACTTTGGGACACCGTTCGAACCGGAGTACATCGGCACTCTTGCCAATGAAAACCCCTGGGAGTTTATCCATAAGGTGCGCGTCGGTCAGCCTGGCACGGAGATGCCGACGAGTTTGGAGCAGGGCTGGGGCATGCGCAATGTGCTTGACCTCCTCGCTTATGCGCAGACCTTGCCTGTCGACCCTCCCAGGGTAGGTTCCATCGCCCGGGGGGGCCGCTTGTACGACAGCTGGTGGAAGGAGTCCGGAGTCGATGAACCCATCGGTGATAACCCCCTCTGGTCTCGCCAAAGGGACAACACGCGCAGCGGATCGGACACCTGGCGCTGCAAAGAATGTCACGGCTGGGATTACCTCGGAGCCGGGGGCGCCTATGCCAGCGGTTCGCACTACACCGGCTTCCCCGGCATCTTCTCCGCCCAGGATAAATCGCAGGGAGCATTGATCGTACAGATCTCGGGCCAGGCTGACGAGCAGCACAACTATGCCAAGATGGGTGCTGCTGCGGTCGCCGATCTGGTCGCCTTCATCCGGGATGGGTTGATCGATATGCGTTCAATCATCGACGCAGAAAGCGGGACACCTGTGGACAGCGACACAACGCACGGGCAGGAACTCTACCAGTCCAACTGTGCCATGTGCCACGGTGAAGAAGGGCGCAGCCTCAATTTCGGTGACCAGGAATCGCCTGAGTATGTAGGCACCGTCGCCGTGGATAATCCGTGGGAGTTCATCCATAAAGTGCGCTCCGGCCAGCCAGGGACGGCGATGCCAGCCATGATCGATGCAGGCTTGAGCATGCAGGATTATGCCGACCTGCTCGCCTTCGCACAGAGCCTTCCAGTCGAAACGCCTTAGCGCCCGGGCTGTTTCGACACCAAAATGGCACGCGCTCTCACAAGCCCAATGGGCCAGGCTGGCGCGCCAATAAGGAGCCGCCAGGATCAACCGCTGTAAGCGGCACGTCCGACCCGCACTAAACCCCATGGTTTCACCAGGACCTAATTAAGCTAACCCGGCTGGCTCTCCTCCACGCCATTTGAACCATCGCCTACGAAAAAAACCCTGAAGAAGGCCGTTCCAGAATGTGATAAATATCACAGATCGGATAGGATACGCGGTACTCCCTTCTTAACCCCCAACACATTAGCATTGAATCAAAGAGATTAGGGTAAGTTACCCATAACTGCGTGGGTTGGTATGCCCAGGTAGGTGTTGTGGTTCCATGGTAAATCCCAAGCAGACGGAGAGCAGCATGAAGCGATTATCGATCCGCCATAAGAGGAAGATGGGAATTGGGTTTGCGATCACCTTTGCGATCTGTGTCGCCATCGGTGGTTTTGCCGGTAGCACGCAATCCGCCTCGGCTTCACCAGCGCCCAAACCTTCCCCACAGGAAGGCACGTATGCAGGGCCGGAAGCCTGCGCCAACTGCCACAATGAAATTCACGAAGATTGGATGGTCACCCGCCATGCACAGGCGTTCTCCTCCCCGATCTTCCAGCGCAACTGGGAGGATGTAGGCAGCAAATTTACCTGTCTGGAATGCCACACCACCGGTTACAACGAAGACGAGAGCACTTATGCCTTCGAGGGCGTCACCTGCGAATCCTGCCACGGTCCCTTCCAGGAAGGGCACCCCCAGGAGAGCATGCCCGTGGTTCCCAACCACCTGCTCTGCGAAAAATGTCACGAGACGACCACAGACGAGTGGTTCGCCAGCCCACATCGCGAGGCCGGCGTGGAGTGTCAATCCTGCCATGATCCGCATGCCCAGGCACCGCTCGCGGCCAGCGTGACCGAGCTGTGCGGCAACTGCCACAAGGACACCGGATCCTCATTCACGCATGGTTCACACGCCGATGCCGGGCTTGAGTGCAGCAACTGCCATATGTACACACGCCCGCGCACGGAGAGCCCGGTTGAGGGTCTTGTGCCGACCGGCCACACGTTCACCGTCGGTTCGGAAGCCTGCATCGGCTGTCACCAGGATACGGTTCATACCCGCGATGTCATCCTGGAACTCACCGGAGAGGTTCGCACACTCGAGGATCTTGACACGGATGAACTCATCAGCCGCGTCAAGACCCAGGAGGAAGAGATCGAGGATCTCAAGGACCGCACCAGCGTGCGCCTGTACACCGGCCTGGCACAGGGCGCCATCGTCGGCCTGGCCACCGGCGCCGTCGTGGCCTGGGTCATCTCACGGAAAATTGAGTTGGTAGAGATAAAGGATGACGAGGATGAGTAAGACGAAAGTCCGCATCAAACTTGATCGGCGCGATTTCGCTAAGATCCTCAGCACCGCCGCAGGTTCAGCCGTTTTCGCATACCTGGTGACCACCGGACCGCTCTCCCCTTTCGGCGAGCTCAAACGAAAGCAGCTCTCCACCGAGGATGTCAAGCATGGGCCGGAGGGCGAGCAACACTGGGGCATGGTCATCGACCTGAATAAGTGTATCGGCTGTGAGTACTGCATGCGGGCCTGCAGCGCGGTCAACGATGTCAAAACGGACAAACCCTGGAACATCGTCGTGGAGGACCGCAGCGAGACTGGTTCGAAGTATTTCTTCAGCCGGCCTTGCCTGCACTGCAACCACGCACCCTGCGTGGAAGTTTGCCCCGTGCGCGCGACCTATGTCCGCGAAGACGGATTGGTCGTGATGGATTACGATCGCTGCATCGGCTGCCGCTACTGTGAGGTCGCCTGCCCTTATGATGCGCGAAAGTTCAACTGGGAAGCCAGGGATGACAAGAATCCCTACATACCCACATGGGGGGTTCCGGAGGTCGAACGGCGCCCGCGTGGCGTGGTTGAAAAGTGCACCTTCTGCATCCACCGCATCGACAAAGCAAAGGAAAAGAACCTCACTCCGGGAGTCGACCGCGAGGTCACCCCGGCATGCGTGAACGTTTGCCCGGTAGGGGCGCGTATCTTCGGGGATCTCAAGAATCCCGAGAGTGAAATTGCCAAGGTGCTCGAACGCATCCCCACGATCCAGTTGAGAGAAGAGCTGGGCACGGACGCGAGCGTGTACTACATCCCGCTCAAGGAGGAGGTGTAGTTATGGCTTCGATATCCGATGTCCGCCGTCGTTTTGAAATTTCACCTGGTTTCCTGGCCTGGATGGGCTTGATTGCGATCCTGCTGCTCGTAGGGCTGGTTACAGCCTTCTTCATCTTCCGTGACGGGCTTGTGCTCACCAACCTGACCAACTCCGTACCTTGGGGCCTGTGGATCACGATCGACCTTTCTTCGATCGCCCTCGGCGCTGGAGCGTTTACGCTCTCCGCCGTGGTCTATATCTTCGGTATCGAACGGTTCCGGTCGATCGTGCGCCTGGCCGTGCTCGTCGGGGTGGCCGGCTATACCACCGCACTGCTCACGCTGGTGATGGACATTGGCCGGCCGGACCGATTCTGGCACCCCTGGGTCTACTGGAACGTGCACTCCGTCCTGTGGGAGATCACCTGGTGCATCACGATTTACCTGACGATCATGCTGGTCGAATTCGCCCCGGTGATCGCCGAATCCAGGCTGTTCTCTCGCTGGCCTGTGCTCTTAAAGATCGGCAATGCCGTGCACAAGGCCGCCCCGGTGCTCGCCGTTGCAGGGCTGCTGATCTCGCTGCTGCATCAATCATCGCTCGGCGCCACATACGGCATCATCAAAGCCCGCCCGATCTGGTTTAAACCCAGCATGCCGATCATGTTCATCGTTTCGGCGATCGCCGCCGGACCGGCAATCACGATGGCCGTGGCCTTCATCGTCGAGTGGATCACCGGCAAGCGCACCGTGGAACACGGTTTGCTGCGCATGATCGCACGCTTCAGCGGGCTGGCGCTGCTCGTTTATGCCTACATCAAGTTCTGGGACCTCGCTGCCGTGACCTACTACGGCAGCACCCCCGGATCTGAACGGGCCTTCCAGACTCTGAACATCTTCACGCCTTATGGCTTTGGCTTCTGGGTAGGCGAGGTGGGGCTCGGCATCCTGCTGCCGGTGATATTGTTCCTGGCCCCACGCTTCAACCGCAACCCGCTGCTGCTGGTCGTGGGCGCGTTCAGCGCCGCGTTCGGAATCGTGATCAACCGCTGGAATGTGACCGTATCCGGCCTGGTCGTCCCCCTGAGCTACTCGCCGGGCACGGAGTACGTGATCCCGCCCGAGAGCTACTTCCCCAGCCTCGCCGAATGGGGCATCGCCGTAGGCGTGATCGGCTACATATTCTTGCTGCTTACGCTCGGTGTACGCTTCCTTCCGCTCTTCGAGCGTAAGGAGCATCACTCCGGTTGACAAAGCTGCGGAGTCAAGTCAAGATAGCCGCACTGAGCATACAGTGCGGCTGCTGTTTTTTCCGCTGAGGTGTTCCAGAGGATGTGAGTATGGAAGAACTTTCAGCAAGTCCCATCGTTGTCCCCCTGCTCTTCCTGCTTCGCTGCGTGTTGCCGCTGGTAGTTTTGATACTGATATCCTACCTGCTGCGCAAAGGGGGCTGGATCGTCGGTTCAAACAACAATCAGCACGAGCAAGGCTCCGAGGGGAACAGCCCCTCGGGAGGCAACAGCCATGAGTAAACACACCTGGCGAGACGTCACCAGAGCCGCCGCGCTCTTGATTTCAATCGCAGCTGTTGCCCTGCTGGTTGGTTTCACCTCCAGCGGGATCGAGGCTTCGAGTGGGGACAACCAACCGCGCCTCGATGTTCCCGAAGAATGCCTTGCCTGCCATGGTCAGGGCGATCTCACATATACACTGCCGAGCGGCGAGGAACTCTCTCTGCACATCCCGCGCGAGGCTTTGGAGCGCTCGATCCATGAGCAGCTCGGGATCAGCTGCGATTCCTGCCATCCCCAGATCAGCGGTTACCCGCATCCCGAGATCGACTACAAGACCCGTCGCGAACTTTCGCGGACGCTTTACCATGCCTGTGAAGTATGCCATGCTAACAACTACGAGGAGACGCTGGACAGCATCCACGCCGAAATGGCGCTCGCCGGCAGGCCGGAAGCCCCCGTCTGCACAGACTGCCACGGCGCTCACGATATTCAAGACCCTGATGACCCACGCTCCAAAGTATCCCTGACCTGTGGGCAATGCCACACCCAGATCGCTGCACAGTACCGCGAGAGCGTCCACGGCGCCGCATTAGTGGACCTCGATAACCCGGACGTACCGGTGTGCACGGACTGCCACGGGGTGCACAACATCCAGGACCCGCGCACCGCCCAGTTCCGCATCGAATCACCCGAGATGTGCGCCTACTGCCACGACGATCCTGCCATCATGGAGAAATACGGGCTGGCTGATGTCTATGATATTTACAGCCTCTCCTGGCACGGCGTCGATGTGTCGGTGTATAAAGCCAATTGGCCTAACGTATGGCACGAAAGCGCCGTCTGCACGGATTGCCATGGCGTGCATGACATCCTCCCACCGAGCGACCCCAGGTCCACGGTTAACCCGGACAACCTGCTGGCGACCTGCCAGAAGTGCCACCCCGATGCTGGCCCCAATTGGACCGGCGCGTGGACCGGCCACAATGAGATTTCGCTCGCCAAGACGCCGCTGGTATTCTACACACGGGCGTTCTATGACTCGTTCGTCCCATTCGTGCTCATCCTCTCTGCGGCCTACGTGCTTCTGCAGATCATCCGAGCGACGGTAGATCGAGTACGGAGAAACTTGCCATGACTGATTCCGCGCCAAAATTTTCTAGCGAAGCACCCCCTGTACGGACCGAGCGTACCTTCAAGCGCTTTACCATCGCGCAGCGCTGGGAGCATGCTTTGCTGGTGTTATCCTTCCTGGTCCTGTTGCTCACCGGCCTGCCACAGAAATACCGCGGCGCCTTCTGGAGCCAGCAGATCCTCTCCACGCCAGAACGCCTTGAGCGCATCCAGACTATCCATCACATCGCCGCGGTTGTGCTCATCATCGAGGCCATCTATCACGTAGGCTGGGGGGTTTACTTGCTCACCCGCCGCCGGCTGCCCGACTCGATCTTCCCCACGATGCAGGATGTGCGCGACGCCGTACAAATGGTCAAGTACCTGCTCTTCCTTTCCAGGGAAAAGCCTGAGTACGGGAAATACAACTTCGAACAGAAGTTCACCTACTGGTTTATCGTTTTCGGCGTCGGCATCATGATTTTTTCCGGCCTTATGATGTGGTTCCCAATCTTCTTTACTAAGTTCCTGCCCGGAGGTATCATCCCCGCGGCACTGCTGGCCCACAGTTCTGAAGCAATCGCGGCCACGGTGTTCATCCTGATCTGGCACACATATCACGTCCATATCGAACGCTTGAATCTAAGCATGTTCACCGGCCGTTTGAGCGAGAAAGAAATGCGCGAGTACCACGAATTGGAATACGAAGCCCTCAATAAAGAAGAGAATTCCCCATCGCCCGAGAGGGAGGACGCGTGAATTCTCAAAGATATCCTCTGCTCTTGATCAGCGCAGCCGTGCTGATCGCGAGCGCCGCGATCTTCGTCATGTCCGCCGCAGCAGAACCCGATGACCCGGGGGTGAGCAACGCCTTCTGCCTGGATTGTCACGGCGACCCGGCGACCACCATGACGCTGGACAACGGCGACACGATATCCCTCTATATTGACGTGGAGACCTTCGAACACTCTGTTCACGGGCAGGAAGGCTATGCCTGCGTCCAGTGCCACACGGACATCCGGGAGTATCCTCATCCGCCGTTCTCCGCCTTCGACCCGCGCGACGTCTCGCTCGATCTTTACGACGCCTGCTTCCGCTGTCACTCGAAGCAGTACGAACGCGCCCTCGACAGCGTGCATGAACGGGCGCTCGAAAACGGAATCGTCGAAGCCGCAATCTGCACTGACTGCCATGGCGCGCATGACACCCAACGCTTGACGGATCCTCAAACCGGCAGGCTCCTGCCCAGCGCCCGGACCAACATTCCTGTAACGTGCTCACAGTGTCACAGCGCGATTTACCAAAAATATCGCGAGAGCGTGCACGGTTCGGCCCTGACAGAAGAGAACAACCAGGACGTCCCAACGTGCATTAACTGTCACGGGGTCCATAATATTGGAGATCCAACCACAGCCCGCTTCCGGCTGCGCTCACCCCAGATCTGCGCCAACTGCCATACAAACGAGGCCTTGATGAGCAAATACGGCCTCTCGACGGATGTGCTCAACACCTACGTTTCCGATTTTCACGGCACCACCGTGACGATTTTTCGGAAGGTCACCCCCGATGCAGCGACGAACAAAGCGGTCTGCTATGACTGCCATGGCGTGCATGACATCCGCAGGGTAGATGATCCGCAGAAAGGCTTGCAGGTGCGGGAGAACCTGCTCGCTCGTTGCCAGGTCTGCCATCCAGATGCGACGGCTGATTTTTCAGACTCTTGGCTGTCGCACTACATCCCGTCGCCTGAACGCAACGCGCTGGTTTATTACGTGAACTTGTTCTACAAATTCTTTATCCCCGGGGTGCTCGGTGGTATGGGGGTGCTGGTCGCCCTGGACGCCAGCTGGCAGATCCGGCGTCGCTTTTTCAAACCCAGGCCCGGGAAAACTGCTGAAGCTCACACGCCTGAGTCACAATCTGAGTTGGACACGACCCGGGATCAAATCTGGGGGGAGCCCGCAAAGGGACCATCCGAAACCGATACTCATCCCACCGGGGATGCAAATGGGGAGCGCGGCGACATGGATACGGACGGACAACAAGGAGACAGCCCTTCCACCCATGAGTGAGCAAAACACCCTCGAGCAGCCCGCACAGAAACCCCCGGGGAAACGCAAACGCTTTCTGCGCTTTGAGCTATCGCAGCGCATCGAGCATATCCTTCTGCTGGTCTCGTTTACCGTGCTGGCGATCACAGGCTTGCCGCAGAAATTCCCTGACTCACCCGCCAGCCTCCAGTTCTTTCGCATTCTTGGCGGGATCGATATTACACGCCTGATCCACCGTTCCTGCGCAATTGTGCTGATGCTGGTAAGCGTCTACCACATCATTGCCCTGCTCTACCGAGTGTGGGTCAAACGTGTGCGCCTTTCGATGATACCCGTCTTCGAAGACCTCAAGCA
>JASFUN010000024.1:0-9443 GCA_050050255.1 Anaerolineales bacterium
GGAACAACACGCTCGGGTCCGATCAGGTAATTGCCCTCATGATCGGTGCGGATGTGGCTGTCGCCGCCGATGCCGATCGAGAGCAGGTCGGCTGCTTTGACGGAAGTCTTGTAGCCCCCAACGGTTGCACCCTGTTCGCTGATCGTCACCTGACCATCCTTGATCAGGGCGAAATCAGTCGTCGTGCCGCCGATATCCACGACCAGAGCGTCGTCCAGGCCGGAAAGAAAACGGCCGCCAATCGCACTCGCTGCTGGGCCTGAGTGGATCGTCTCCACCGGCGTCCTGGCGGCGAATTCGTCGCTCATCAGAGTCCCATCACCGCGCACGACCATAAGCGGTGCGTCGATTTTGCGGCGTTCCATCGCCTGCCGGACGGCGACGATAAACTCCTGCAGGACTGCCAGGAGTGAGGCGTTGAGCGCGGCGGTTGTGGCGCGTTCGACGGAGCCTAATTTGGTGGAAAGCTGGTGGCCTAAAACGACGGGCAGGTCACAGATTTTCTCGATGGCGCTGAAAGTACGCCGTTCGTGGTCGGGGTTGAGTGGGCTGAAGTAGCTGGAGACAGCCAGCGCATCGATCCGATCCTTGATTTCGTTTACTTTGGCGAGGATCGCGGCCAGATCCAGCGGTTGCATCTCCTGGCCGTAGAGGTCGTGGCCGCCGTCGAAATAGTAATACTCAGGGGTCGCAAAGCGTTTATCGAGTGCAAAGGATTTGATCAGGTCCGGATCGTAGCCAATCAGAAACAGCGCAACGCGTTTGCCTTTGCCCTCAGCGATGGCATTTGTGGCTAACGTGGTGGAGATGGAGACCATCCGGATCGCCGAGGGATCTTCAATGTCGATCTGCCGGATGACGTTCTCGATGCCAACCGAAAAATCACGTTTGGTCGTCAGGCTCTTATGAGCGGAGAGGACCTGCCGAGTTTCGTAATCAAGCAGCACACCGTCAGTGTAGGTCCCACCTGTGTCGATGCCTAGTACGAGCGGTCCTTTCGCCATCCGTAACGATTAAAGCCTTTCCAGGTCGCTTTGTTGTCAGCTGCTCGGGTGACCAACCGGACAGGGCATAAGCTCGCCCTGCCCGGTTGGGGCTGCTTGTGCTGGGAGCACAAAGCAGGTTTTACTCCAGCGCGCTTATGCTGGGCCAAACATATCCAGGTCGAGTTCCTCATCCTGGTGACGTTCGTCGGCCAGTTCGCAGATTCGCTTAAGTTCCTTGAACATCTTTTCATCCATGAGCGGCTCATGTTCTGCTTCCAGGATCTCGAGCACGCGCTCATGCACGCGATCCTTGAACGACTTGCTGCCGGTCATCTCCCAGTTCTCAAAGTTCTGGCGGTCAATCAGATGCGGCTGCCAGATCTCATTTTTGAAGCGCTTGTAGGTGTGATCGTGTTCAAGGAAGTGGCCGCCTGGCCCTACGGCGTCCATCACAGGGAGCGCCATATCGGCGTCCGTCGTGGGGATCCCACGCAGAATGCGCTTGACCATATCGATGATCTCGTTGGCAGCGACCATCAATTCGGGTGAACTGGTGAGTCCCTGCTCGAGATACCCGACGTCGTGGATCATGTTGCCACCCACGAGCGCGGCTGTGGTGATGTTGATCGTCGCTTCCATGGCGGCTTGTGCATCGAACATCTTGGAATCCGAGCAGCCGGCCGTCTCGTACATCGGCACGCCCAGCCATTTGGTGATCTCCGTGTAGGCTGCGCTGAGCAGCGCCATCTCCGGTGACCCATAGCAGTAAACCGTGGTTTGCATGTCCATGTTGGACATCAAGCCGCCGATGATCATCGGCGTGCCCGGCTTGCGGATCTGCGCCAATACGATACCGAACAGGCTCTCGGTGAGCGCCTGAACGGCGGTGCCGGCCAGTGTGGTTGGTGAGGTGGCACCGGCTAACGGGCAGGGAGTGTAAACGAACGGGATCTCGTTGTCCGCTGAGAAGAGCAGTTTCTGGATAACCTCCTCAGAATGGCTGAGCGGTGACACCGGCTCGATGTAGAGCGAGAAGATCGGACCTTTGCGCCACTCTTGCTTTCCGCCGAGACGGATGTATGCCATCTCGAGTTGGTCGTTGAGCCCATCCAAATCGACGGCTGTTATGTTGATCGGCTTGGTCGTGCCTTCCAGCATGGCCAGGTACTGCCAGCGATCGTAAGTACCGACGGCGCGGTCCTGGACGATGCCCAGCGACATGTGAAAATCGATGTTGGGGAGCGCCTGGGCCAGGCGTGCGAAGTTCTTCACGTCCTCGTAAGTCGCCCGCCGGCGATCACCCGTCTTTGGGTCGATGGTGAAAGGTGTGTCCGACCCGGCCCCGAAGTAGACTTGATCTTTGAAGAGCTCCATGCGGTGTTGGCGGTCGGGGCCGATGACGACAACCTTACGTGGAAGCGTAGACAGCGCCTTGTCAACCATCCACGGGGGGATCTTCACCAGGCTGCTGTCCTCAGTTGTGTCTTCGACGATCGCGCCGCCCGCGTGGGCGACGTCGACGCCCTCCTGGTCGTATACGCGCACGCCCGTTTCGTAAAGCACGCTGAGCGCGGAGAAATAGATTTGCTCGATCTCGTCCTCGGTCAGCACCGAAAAACGGGGTGTGGCGTTCACGGTGAAATTCGTTTTCTTCACTTGCATGCTGTGATCTCCTGTCTGATCAGTCTCGATAAGACGAACTTAAGTCCGGAATCCATTCAGCCGCCGATAAACTCCTCCTGGCGGATCTCGCCTCCGGGCGGCACGATTAGAAAGTCCTTGTCGTCATAATCAAGGCTGTTCGCAACTTCAACCAATCTTGCGACATAGCGGTCTGAACCCAGTTTCTCCTCATAGCGCATGCCCCAGCGTTCGCAGAATTTAGCGACTTCCTGGGCTTTCGGCCGGTACGCGTCCAGATCCTCCTGATTGTGGGCGACCAACACGAGGCGTTTGTAATGCTGATATTGTTGGTCCATCAGCCATTCTGCGTCCTCGTCGCCATATTTCTCTTTGTATTCGTTGTATTCCTTAAGAGGATCACTACCCGATTCGAGCCAGCCCTTGGTCAGATAATAGGTGCCGGGCTCTTTTTCAAACTCGTCCAGATAAGCCTCCCTTGACCCGAGCAAGATGGCGATACAGTCATCGGCGCGTGGGATGATCAGCGTATGCTGGCGGGATTTCACACCCTGGAGCCCGTTTCCACACAGGCCATAGCCCAGGATGATAACGCTCGGCTCTTTGACCTGGTCGATCTGGTCTTGCACGCTCCAGGTCAATTTTGATGGGACGCGGTGCAGGCCGTAATCCATGAACGTGATGTTGGCAGCCACTTCATCGGGCAAATAGGCCTCCAACAGATTCTGGAAAACTTTACAGGCGATGACTACCAACGGAAGGGAACCAGACTCACCCATGTCGTAAATTCACACTCCTGCGCTATCCTGCATCGACGAGGCGTTTGGCGAGGTCGCTGCCGGCGACGGCATTGGAGCCGTAGCCGTCTGCCCCGATGCGATCGGCGAAGTCCTTATCGACAGGTGCTCCACCGACCATGATTTTTACCTGGTCTCTCAAGCCAGCCTCTTCAAGCGACTTGATCGTGTGGCCCATGGCGCGCATCGTCGTGGTCAGCAACGCGGACATCCCGACGATGTCAGGTTGGTTCTCCTTTACCGCGTTGACGAAGGCCTCGGGTTTCTGGTTGAAACCGAGGTCGATGACCTCAAACCCGGCACCCTCGCACATCATGCCGACCAGGTTCTTTCCGATGTCGTGAAGATCACCCTGGACGGTGCCGAGCACGACTTTGCCGATGAGCTTTACGCCGCTGCTGGCCAGCTCTGGGCGTAAAATCTCCAGGCCGGACTGCATCGCCTCAGCGGACATCAGTACTTCAGGCACAAACATGTCACCGCGCTTGAAGCGGGCGCCGACCTCGTTCATGCCGACGACCATACCCTCGTCCAGGATGGTCTTCGGGGCGATGCCATCATCAAGGGCTTGTTGGACCAACCCCGGGGCGGCTTCCGCGTCGCCTTCCAATATGCATGTGGATAATTTTTCTAGTGTTTCACTCATAGTTCACCTCTTCATAACCTCTGACGTGGATTACTCTTTGACGCGTGCTTCAGCATCGGCCAGCACTTCCTCGATGACCTTCTCGGTTTCGGGCTTGATCGGAGAAGGTTCGTGTGTGGCCAGGATATCCTGCACACGTGAGACCACTCGATCCGACATGGTCTGCTTGCCCATCATCTCCCATTCCTCGTAATTGCGGCGATCGCAGAGATTTGGGTAGAAGAATTCAGTCTTGTAATGGTTGCGCGTGTGCTGCTCACGCAGATAGTGCCCGTTTGGTCCAACGTCGTTAATCACTTTGACGGCGAGTGTTTCCTCGTTCACGTCGATGCCGCGTGTGATCCGACGGGCGTAAGCGATAGCTTCGTCCATCATGGCGAGCTGGAAGACCGAGCCGGTCATCGCGCTTTCGGTATAGCCAACGTCGTGGCACAAGTCACCGCCGGAAAGCGCCGAGAAGTATACGGACAGGGAACCTTCGATTGCGGCCTGTTCGTCCAGCGACTTCGAATCGGTGCAGCCGCCTGTCTGCCATAGCGGGAGCCCGACGTAGTGTGCGAGTTCGGTGATGCCGGCCATGAACAGCGAGAGCTCGGGTGCACCGTAGGCCAGGATCATGTTGCTCATGTCCATGACCGAGAGCACGCCGCCCATGAAGAACGGCAGCCCGGGCTGTAAGGTCTGGGCGATGGTGAGGCCCATCCACGACTCGGCAGCCGCCTGGATGATGATGCCGGCACCGGTAACCGGGGCCGTGCCTCCTGCGATCGGGCAGGGTGTGAAGATCAGCGGAACCCGGTGGTTGGCGGCGAAGATCAGCTTGTCGAGGGCATCCTCGGTGCTGACCAGTGGTGAAAGCGGCTCGCAGTAATGGATGTAGTTAGGACGTTTCTCAAATGCGTCCTGTCCGCCGGCTTCAGCGACCGCAATCCTGTGGATCTCCTCGGAGTCATACTTATCGTAGGACCAGGCCACGATCGGTTTGCTGGTGTTGGGGAACATTCCCGCAAACTCGTAGGTCGCGCCGAGATCGTGGTGGACGTCGTTTACGGTGCCCAGCGATTCGCAAAAATCAATGTTGGGCAGCGCGTCGACCATCTTGGCGACCAGTGGGACATCAGACTTAACATACGGTCTGCGCTCCATGGTCTCGGTGTCTATGAAGTTCGGACAGGTCGGCCCGGGACCGAAATGAGCCCGGCCGGGACCGATGTGGATATCGTGTTCGGGATTTCCATCGCGCGCGTAAACTGTGAAGGACCGTGGGGCAAGTTCTAGCGCACGGCGGACCATGTGTGAAGGCAGCCGCACACGCATACCGTCCACCCACGCTCCCGCCTCCTTTAGGATGGCGACGGATTCCTCGTGGTGAACCTCTAAGCCAGTGTATTCGAGTACATGTAGAACACTTTCAAATATCTCCTGGAGTTGATCGTCCGAGAGCATTTGAAAGCGCACACCTGAATTTACCTGGTAATTCGCTCTCATTGAGAATCCTCCCATGAATTTGAAACTGTGCATTTATTGAATCGCGGCATAATCTCCTCCCCCACTTAATGACCGATCAATTTCTTGGCCAGGTCGGCGGCCGAGGCGGCGTTGGATGCGTAGCCGTCGGCGCCAATCTGGTCGGCAAATGACTGCGTAACCGGCGCGCCTCCGATGATGATCTTGACCTTATCGCGCACGCCGGCTTCCTCCAAGGATTTGATCGTGTGTTCCATGGCGCGCATTGTTGTGGTCAGGAGCGCGGACATCCCCAGGACGTCCGGTTCGAAGTTCTTGACCTCCTCGACGAACGCGTCGGGCTCGACATCCTTCCCGAGGTCTTTGACCTCGAACCCGGCGCCCTCGCACATCATGGCGACCAGGTTTTTGCCGATGTCGTGCAGGTCGCCTTTTACGGTGCCCAGCAGCACCTTGCCGGCTAGCTCGATGCCGCTTTCCGCAAGCATCGGTCTCAAAATGTTCATCGAAGCCTGCATGGCGCGCGCCGAGCGAAGGACTTCAGGGACGAACATATTGCCGGCTTTGAACTCCACGCCAACATGGTCCATCCCGGGCATCAAACCTTCGTTCAGCACCTCCTGGGCATCCTTACCTTCATCGAGCGC
Organism: Anaerolineales bacterium; assembly: GCA_050050255.1. Taxonomy (GTDB): domain Bacteria; phylum Chloroflexota; class Anaerolineae; order Anaerolineales; family E44-bin32; genus E44-bin32. The sequence goes on from JASFUN010000024.1 coordinate 6,185, forward strand.
TTGCATGGTCAGATCTTCCATGACATCCAGGTTGCCCTCGATGACGGCTGTCGATAACTTTGACAACGTCTCGCTCATGTTCTTCTTGCCTCCTGGGATTCGTTTGCACTACTTGCTTCTTCGGTTAATGGGCAATAATCAACGTTCCTGTGCGATAAACACGCTCCTGTATAAAATCGCTTAAACATAGGATTTGATTGTCCGGTGAAACTGCTCGATATGCTTTCGCATGTGCTTGCGGGCACTCTCGTGATCACGCGATTCAATCGCTCGCAGGATCTTGAGGTGGGCGTCGACATCGACATCCTCGGGTTTCACGTTGTTCAAGACGAGGTACCAGATCCGCAGCGATAAGTTGTAGTACTGTTCGATCTCGTCGGATAGAAAGCGGTTGTTGGCCGCCTCGGCGAGCAGCATGTGGAATTGACGATCCTGCTCGAAAAGGCAATTCAGGTCGTGCTTATCGCTGCCGGAATAGGCTTCCGCCAAATCCTTCATCGTGGCAAGGATCGAAGGCGTTATGCGTTTAGAAGCCAGGTAAGCACAAAGCGATTCGAGCTCAACGCGCACCTCGAAGATCTGGATCAGGTCTGTGATCGGTATGTCGGCAACGAAAATCCCTTGCCGGGGTTTTACGATCACGAGGTTTTCCGATTCTAACCTCTTCAACGCCTCCCGGATGGGCGTCCGGCCGAGGTCAAGTTCCTTCATCAACTCGGCTTCCCGGATCACTGAACCGGGGGGCATCTGGATCTTGATGACCCGTTCCTTGATCAAGTCGTATGCTTTGCTGGCATCAGTCGTCGACATGCTGGTTTAATTTCAGCCCTCTTTCTAAGCCTCTGCCTCTTTCTTCTGCCGCTCACGGTATGCCTTGATCCAGCGGGTGCCGTATTCGTCACGTCCCATCGAAAGGTCGGCGGCAAGGACCGCAGTCTGAATCTCGGTGATGAGCGGATTGGTTATCGGGCAGGTCAACCCCGCATAGATGGCCATGGCGATGTAGGTCGAATTGATGTAGGCCCGATCGGGCAGACCGAAAGAGATGTTGCTCGCCCCCATAGTAACATTCACGCCGAACTTCTCAACGACCAGTTCGACGGTCTCCAGCGCGATGCGGCCGGCGTTGTGGTCGGAACCCATGGTCAACGCCAGAGGATCGATGATCACATCCTCCATGGGGATGCCGAGTTTGTCGGCGCGTGAGATGATTTTCTCGGCAACCGCCAAACGATCCTGCGGGGTCGGGGGGATGCCGTCATCATCCATGCACAGTCCGATGACGGCGGTTTTGAACTCTTTCACCAGCGGGAGGATCGCCTCGAGTGATTTCTCTTCGCCGTTGGTCGAGTTGATCAGCGCCTTGCCGTCGTAGATCTCCAGCGCCGCCCGCAGGGCTTCCGGATCGGCTGTGTCGATGCAGAGCGGGACGTCGGTGACATCCATGACAGTCTGCATGACTTTCTTGAGCAGTACGGGCTCGTCAGCGCCTGGCACGCCAGCGTTGACGTCCAGGATCGCCGCGCCGGCTTCGACCTGTTTGATCGCATCCGATTTGACGACGTCAAAATTGCCTTCCTGCAACGCGGCGAGCACTTTCTTTCGCCCCGTCGGATTGATGCGTTCGCCGATGATCACCGTCGGGTTTTCACGTGAAATTTCAACCGACTGGCTGGCAGATGAAATAATCGTGGTCAGATTTTCTGTCATTGTTTTATCCCTTTTCTTTCCCTGTTATTCCACTTATCCGTTTATTCAAATAGACCGTTATAGCAGCATAAATAAACTTCATAAAAAACGAGCCGGGCTAACGACGCCGCCGATTTCGGGTGCCTGCCGCTCCGCAATCCACTTTGCGATCAGCTCGCCGGTGGCCGGAGCAAGGCATATTCCGGCGCCTTCATGCCCGGTGGCGAGGTAAAGACCCTCCCATCCATCAACCGGTCCAATCAACGGGAGGTGATCCGGGCTCCACGGGCGCAACCCGGCGTAGCTGCGTATCAGTGGCGCCTGTGCCAGACGCGGGATGAAGCGGGTTGCATGCCTGGCGAGTCCCCGCAGCACTTCCCAGGAGACGCTCGTGTCGAAGCCGGCAAACTGCCGGCTGCTGCCTATGAGCATCGTTCCAGCTGCTGTGACCTCCGCTACTAACGCGATTTGCAAGCCATCTCCGCCTGCGTGCACGGTAGCTTCGTAACCGCCCTCGAGCACAGGGTGGCGGAGCGCATTCAACCCGGATTGGACCACCAGGATGTGCCCTTTGCGCGGCCGCACCGGCACTTCAATGCCGATCTTCTGCAGCAGCGAGTTGCTCCACACACCGGCGGCACAAACAACGCAGTCGGCCGCATACGTGGAATTCTGGGTCACGACTTCCCAGCCTGCTTCTGCGGGAGCAGCGCGTCGCAAACTCTGAACTTCCTCGCCGGTTCGAAGATCTAACCCCTGGACGACTGCTTTGTGCAAGATCGCCAGAGTCGCCCGGCGGGGGTCGATCTGATAATCATCCGGAAAGTAGAAGCCCCCGGCCAGATCGCTGGCCAACCCGGGCTCCAAATCATTTAGTCCGGGTGCATCCAGCGGTTCGGCAGTGACGCCTTCTTTCGAGACGTCTGCCACCATCCGCGCGCTGTCGTCCAGGCCGGCCGGGGTCTCGTTAATCAGGATCGTGCCGGATTTCCGGAACTCAACGCCGGGGTCAAGCTGTGGAGCGAGTTTCTCCCACAATGAGACGCTCCGTTTCCCCAACGTCATTTCTGGGCCGGGGTTCTTATCCCATAACAGGATTAAGCCGTCGCAGGCACGGGAGCTGCCGCTGGCTGCGAATCTGCGTTCAAGCAGCGTCGCGGTCAGGCCCCGCTGTGTCAGCGCATCAGCACAGCAGGCTCCGATGATGCCGCCGCCGATGATAATTACGTCACTTTGCTTCATACCTGCCTCTCAAAGCTTCCCAGGGCAAGCGGCTTGACCGGAGGGCGGACGTGGAATGGTGGGGGCACATGACCGGCGCGCTCAAGATCTTGCATCAGCACGTGCTGGAGGATCGGGCCGCAGGTCCTCCCCTGGCAGGCCCCCTGGCCTACGCGCAGCTCGTTTTTCAAAGCATCCAGTGTCTCGTGTTCACGGCGGATCTTTTTCCGCACCTGCCCGGCCCGCACGCCCTCACAGCGGCACAGGATCGTGTCGTCTGTGAGCTCATGCCAATAGGCAGCAGGCGCTTCGCTCACGCTGTTGAGCACCCTCGCGAAACGAAGTTCAC
>JASFUN010000025.1:0-9285 GCA_050050255.1 Anaerolineales bacterium
GGCGCGTGTGAAGGAGATCCTGCACGATGCCTCCCTCGATGAGATCCGTGTCTTGATGTCGCTGATCAACCTGGGGGAGGTGGTCTACATCACCGAGCGTGAGCGCGGGATGGCAAAAGCCCAGGATGTCCTGGCGATGGTCGAGCAGCTGCCGATCGAGGTCCTGCCTGTAGACCGGCAAACTGTGCTCGCCGCGGCGCATGTCAAGGCCAACCATCCGGTTGCCTATGCGGACGCGTTCGCTATCGAAGCCGCCCAAAAACTCGAGGGGTCACTGATCACAGGCGATCCTGAATTCGAAACGGTGCAGGAGCTCATCCAGATCGAGTGGATTGATGATCGTCCCGACTGATTCTATGCTTTGATCAGCGGGTTGAGGGGCATCAATGGTCTTTGTCGCGTGTCAGAACACGTGAGATAAAAACAAGCCTGAAGCGAAAAGAGACTTAGCAACTGTAGGAAGGGTTCAACACTTTGCAGAATTCTAACTACTCACAAATCACGCAAAACCGAAGTGGGATTATTCTCAAAAAGAGATTGGCCGGGTTCCGAGCGAGCAAAAACCGATAGGCCACCCTTGGAAACCCAGCCTGACGATCCAAGGTCCCTGTTTTCGGATTCGACCTCACACCGCACCGTAGCCGGTGCGGCACGGTGTAACCTGAAGGTCCCTGGTGCTGATCTAATCATCGCTGATTTAGAAGATTCCATCACTAAAATGCAATGCTAACCAGGAATATGGTGATCCCTCGCCCTGACGGTCTCGGGACAAGTCCAGGCCCCGCAACCTGAGAACCAGAAAAGGCACCCGCAAGGGTGCTTCTTTCATTGGAACCTTTGCACAAGGCTGTCTGTTTTGGACTGGGATCTTGGGGGAAAAGAAGGGGCCAATTTCTTGCCGAAAGTTACATTAGGAAAATTGATCAATCTGGTCTATATTTAGTCCTTCTGCCGAACCAACCTTTCGTTGCTTGACTTGAAAACCACTCGTTGTGGAATAGATCCGGCACCATTAAAGGCAGGCGTTACTGCGATTATTGATAACAGTCGCTGACGAAATATCACCGGACATAGGCAATAGTGGGGATGCGGCTGGAAAATCTTTGCACTCTTTCCGCCAATTATTCACCAAGCGCATGCAGCAAATCTTGGTAAGTCATAAAGCTGTGTAGCTGCTTTCGTTTTCTATACAAACTTGCGGATGAACGTTAATAACTCGTATGGAGGTGTCATGAGCATAGTACATCGATGGTGGAACAACGATCTGCCTCAAGGGGTAAAGGTGGCTTTCTTCGTCTTGTTAGCCAATGCACTGCCGGCGATTACTATCCTGATGACGCTTCCAACGAAGACGGAAACATTGTTTGTTTGGACGATCAATCCGGTGATTAATGCCAGACTCATCGGTGTGATGTACTCCAATGCAATATTGTTGGTAGCCATCGGCTTATTCCAAAAAAGCTGGGCGCGGGTGCGGGTAATCATGGTCGTGATCACACTTTTTTCCATTCTAGCTACTGTATTGACTTTCATCTACCTAAAGCCATTCCTGGCGCATCCCTGGTTTCACCTGGCATTCTGGTTGAGCATGTACCTGGCGCTTGTACTGCTCGCTCCCTATATTTTCCTCACTCAGGAGAGACAGTCAGGCGGCAGATTGCCAGTTCAAAACCCACTTTCTCCAAGTGCTCGTGGATTGGCGCTGATGTTGCTTGGACTGAGTGTGGTCGTAAGTGCTGGTCTGCTATTGCGGATTGATCTTGTTAACCGGCTATGGCCCTGGCAACTTCCGCCGCTGGTCGGGGGGCTTATCGGTGTGCTCTTGGCCACTCACGCGGCTGCCTACGCTTGGTCCTTGTGGGATGGCGATTGGCAGCGAGTCCAACCCATTTTCTGGCAAGCACCGATAACAGGATTTTTCTTTCTGATCTTGCCTCTGCTCCACTCCGCTGATTTGAAGGTGCAGGCAGAGTCAACATTACAAATCTATTTGATCATCACAGGTTTGGTGGTGGTAGCAAGTTTGGCAATCAGCATGAATCAGCACAGGAGCAGGATTCCGGTGCCTAACCTGTGAGCAGCCAGAAGGTAATTAAGGATGTCCGGCTGGATGTGCTCGGATTATTGCTGGCTGGGTTGATTAATACCTTTTTGGCCTTCATTGATGCTGCCTTAATCTTGGGTCCGGGAACGACTTCGTTGCAACCGGAAGTGATAGACCGAGCTGGCTGGATTGCTGAGCATACACTACGCTGGCAGGCTGGTTGGTCCTTCTGGTTCGCTGTCACCTTAAGCTTCGCCTGGAGCTACTATGCCCTGGGCCGACATTTGCGCAGATCCCCTCCATGGCGGTCACTCGCCATCGGACTGGCGCTGATTGCCGCCGCTGTTGACCTGGTGGGTGTGCTGGTAAACATGGCTGTACTTCCCACGCTGGCGGAGTCACTGATAGAGAATCTAAACGGAGGAGTGGAATCGGTGTTGGTGGTGTTTCAATCGATGGAGAATCTGGCCAACGCCTTGACCAACGTCGTCGCCTTTGGAATTTATTCGCTGGCCGGTTTGCTGCTGCTGCCGGCAATGGCGGCCACGACAGCTTATCCACGCTGGTTGGTTTGGCTGGGAACGGCGGAATGGAGCATCGCCTTGATTGCAGCATTGCTCCTGGTAGTTAGCCCGGCTCTTGCCACTGTCCCTCTCTTGGTCAGCTTCCTTCTGTATGCTCCCTGGGTTTGGGGCAGCGGATTCTGGATATATCGTGAAAGTAGTCACGGAAATGCTGGGCCTGAAACCTTCGGCTAACGATCCAAAGGTGCCGTTTTCAAGATAAGAATGCACACTGTGCCGAGCCGGAACGCCGCGCTGTCACCTTAAGGTCCTTGGTCATGGTCCCGCGAGAAAAGCGAAGTTGGAGAGAATTCAAATCCCGCTTCGTGTAAAGGAAGCGCCCAAGAGAGGGCGCTTTTCTTCTTTAACAAGACATTGTTTAGGGGCACATTTCGGATTCGGGCTTGTAGCCTATAGATCCCTGGTTCGAATCCTACATGCATATTGTCAAGTAACTCTTGGGTATCAGTTTGGTTTAGCGATCATGACCAAGATACGCTAGCGGCGTTTGGCCATTTCTGAAACTCACCGACGATATGAATCATCCAGCGAAAAGAAATCGAATTTGGTTCTGAGAAGGTTTAGCCGGGTTCCACATGAATGAATATCAAAAGGTTCCGCCGACTTCACGAACATGACGATCCAGGCTCCTGAATTTGAAATATCAGCGTAGATAGAAACTTACTTTCATAAGCCTATGCTCGAGGATGGTAGTTGCTTGATGCGGGTTGATCCCAAGCTGTAAGCTCCTGCCAGTTGATTTATTTCAGCGGAACGAATATTATATCGTTATCCGTTAATAATTAACGCTTAGCGATATATTCTACAAATTCTTTTTAACGTGTCAGTCTGGGATCTGCTGAGAGGTGACCATGTCAAATTCTGACCACGATTATGAAGACCATCTGCCGCTGACTCCAGCGGTGTTTCATATTTTGTTAGCCTTGACGGACAGCGAAAAGCACGGATATGCGATCATGAGGGAGGTGGAACAAGTCACCGAGGGCCGCTCGTCAATGGGGCCGGGCACCCTATATGGTGCCATTAAGCGGTTGCTCAACGCGGGTCTCATCGTCGAAACCAAGGAACGACCAGATCCCGCGCTCGATAACTCGCTTCGTCGATACTATGAACTGACCGATTTTGGCAGGAAAATCTTGGCGGCTGAAGCGCAGCGATTGTCCCACTTGGTCCAGATCGCTCGAGAGAAGAAGTTGATCGGTGACGCTTCGACTGGGGGGCTAGTACCATGACGATCGCTGAGTGCATCTATCAAATTCTCGTGAATCTTTATCCGAAAGAACACCAACAATTGTATAGAGAACCCATGATCCAACATGCACGCGATCTTGAGCGTGAAGCTCGAAAGCAAGGTTATTGGCAGCTCGTGAAGTTGTATGTGCGCTTGCTAAAAGATGGGATCTTAAATGCGGGACTGGAACATATGGAGGCGATTGGGATGAAGAGCAAACGGTACGAGCCGATCCCCTGGAGCAGTGTTACTTTAGCGTTGATTCCGGGTCTGCTCATGGTCCTCTCCAGACGGTATGCAACGGTTCTGGGGCCCGGTTTCGCGGTCCTGGGATACATTTATCTTGGTCTGTTGTTAATCGGGATCCCATTCGGGATTTGGAAAAGACGACAGTTCCCGGTATGGGCGTTGATACCTGCCGGTGCGTTCTTGTGGTTCTCTACGTATCTGGCTGGTGCTGAATTGGCACAGCATATCGCCCTGTTCAACAGATCAGGCTATGAATGGATCGGCATGGTGCTGCTTCAATTGGTTATTTCGATAATCTTCATTTTTCTACTGTTACGCGGTCATAGGGTGCCACGTGCGTTATGGCTACTTATCGGAACCATGCTATTGGTCAACCTCCTCACAGCGATAATTTACAGCGTGCCAGGATTTAACGGTGCTCAACAATTCCCGGGCACAGCCCGTTTCATCTTGATTTTGATGGCCGGCCCAGTAGAAGCGATGATGTTGGTTTCCGTAGGTTTATTGGCAGCACGTCGGCAGGGAATTCTGGCGGTTTTATTTGTCCTGGGGGGCTACAGCTACATGTTGATGGATAGCGATTATTTCTTCGGATATTGGATGAGGGAATGGACGGGTTTGACACCGTTTATCCTATCGCTCACAACATTGTTTATCTTGGTGGCACCCCTTGCTTTCTTGCGTGCAAAGACCAGATTGGGGCGCGCGCTCGGATTGTTGGTGCCAGTGTTGGTGTTCCATGTGACTCGGCTTACTGTCCCTCTGCTTGTGATCCAAAATGCATCGTTTGAGCTGGGGTCGGGTGATGTAATTCTCTCCGTGAATAGCTTCCTGTCCTTACTGATGGCCTTGATCCTTTACGAAAGCTTCGGTGATTTAGCAACGGCACAGTTTGATCGGGGGATGGTATCCGCCGCGGTTATGGGTGAGAACTGACCGTTGGTCATGAGATTCAATTCGAAGAGACAAAATATGTGCTTGGCAGTTTCGCGTACTCCCTCGGATACCTAATCGCAACCCGGTCTCTATTGCTTGTAGTTATTTTCTTCCCTTGACACTTCCCCCCCCATTCAAACTGCACAGTAACACCGGTTTATCCTGCAACCTCCACGGTCATAAGTGTTGGCTGGAGGCCCAGAATCACGACAGATACGTGTCAAAATGGGTGTTATGGCCAGAAACCATTATTATGGCGTTGTTCTAAACGGGTTTGTTACCGAAATCTTGACATGGCGGAAGTCATGATGGATTACAACCAAGCGACATTGATACAGAATTGGGTGCTGATAAGGGTTAGCCAGGTTCAATATTACCGAGAATCACAAGGCCACACTGGAAGACTGATCTCAAGGTCCAAGGTACCCACTTTAGGATTCCATCTCATATCCTGAAGATCTTGGGTTCGCCTGCTCTGGCGGGTTAGGCCAGGGATCCCCAGCTCCGCTGCCTGAGAAAGGCCTCCATTCCGGGGCTTTTTGCTTTTGTTGTGATCATGTGGATCCCTCACTCTGACGGACTCGGGACAGGTCCAGGCCTCGCCCATCTAAGAAAGGCCTCCACTTCTAAGGACTTTTTATTTGAGAGGTCAAGTTCTTGTGCGTTGGGACGGGCCGGGTTGGAACCCCATGTCTCTCCACATTCAATAAGGCTTTCTCAATCATGCTGCAATAGTTCTCGAATGCTTCCTTCCTTCTGGTTTCACGCGCATCGTCGTGTGTGGTTTCTTGCCCGTGTTGCCATTCTAGATTTCGACGTAACCTGCCTATTCCAACCGGGTCAGGTGGGAGCAGAGTTTCCCATCGCTAAGATCGGTGGCGTTGGCGTGGCGCTGCTCTGCGCATCGTGTTCCGGTAATGAGCTGTGCGCCAACTTCGTAAACAAGGACGAACACGTGTCAGCTCAGATTCTTCAAGGCACTTTCCATCGTGCTGCGGTAGTCCTCGATCGCTTTCCTCCCCTCGGGTTTCAGCCTGATCGTCGTGCGCGGCTTCTTGCCAGCGTAGCCTTTCTCGATCTCGACGTACCCGGCATCTTCGAGTTTCGTCAGGTGTGAGGAGAGGTTACCGTCGGTGAGCTCGGTGGCGTTCACCAGGAAGGTGAAATCGGCATCCTCGACGGTGTAGAGAACCATCAGGATCATCAAACGGGCCGGCTCGTGGACCATGCGGTCGATCTGACTCAGGTCGCGCAGTTCCTCGGCTGTTTTGCTTTTATCTGCCATCTCAGGCTGCCCCCGCCCTGGACGGGTAGCGCTGGATGAAGCGGGTGAAGAGTATCACCCCGATAAGCAGGATAATCCCGGCGGCGATCGCCAGCGGAAGCATGAAGGTCCAACCGGCTTTGTGCTCCATGTACACCGAAGCCAGGTTCGCCAGACCGAGCATCCATCCGTAGAAGTAGAGCCGCGTCACGCCGGCGATGTAGCCCAGGCCGCTGAAGACCAGCCCGATCGCTATAACCACGATCCATTCGACCAGGTAGCTCCGCCCACTGGCCGCCGTTTCGCCCACTGCTCTGGTGACCGTCCTCGGGCTGAAGAGTGTCAGCGCCACCAGCCCGAGCGTGAGCGCGACCATCACGGCGGTGATGATCAGCAGGAACCGCAGCTTGGGTGAGCGGCGCGGCCGGGCGTGCCCGATGCGCGGTGCGCTGACTACTCGCCTCACGCCAAACCACGCGAGGACAAGCACCAACAGCACGACCAGGAAAAGTCCCAGGTTCCAGACCGGACCAAGGGCGGCGCGTGTGAGCGGGTAGCAGGCGAGCGCCAGGAAGATCATCCCGAGCATGATGTCCCAGAGGCCGTCTTCGAAGTTCATTAACTGCATTGTCCTCTGCTGGATCGCTCGCAATGAATTCTTTTCAGGCATGATAGTTTCTCCTTATAACTTTGTAATATAATTAACTTTGTAAAACAAAGTACTTTGTAATAATGTAGCATATGCCCACATGCTTGTCAAGAGCAAAGTTCGGTTATTCTCGCCGATGCTGAAAATGCTCACGACCACCCCTTAAGAGCGTGCCGATATGATTGCCCTCAAAATAGATACAAGGCAATTAATTGAATGCACAAAATATTTTTGACATCCTACAACGATGGAATAAGCTAATAGAAGGTTTATTGCAGGGTAAATGACACAAAAAACATCCGTAGTAATCTACGCATCCTTCCATCTGCACGCCGATGCCTGGCAGGCTTTGCTTCAGGAAGAGGCCTTCCTGCGGGTCGTTGCCGCGACGGACAACCTTGAGCAGGTTGAGCGTTGGGGTTCGGGGAAAAGCCGCGTGGCTGTCCTTGTGGATGTCCCCCGGCCGACGGGAGAACTGGCATCCCGCGCCGCCCAAAACCTCGCCGGGGCGGGGCTTCTCTTCCTGGTCGACAGCTATAACCTGGAGGCGGTCATGCCGCTCATCCAGGCAGGGGCAAATGGATGTATAGCGCGGGACGAAAGCCGTGCCCGCCTCGTGCGTTCCCTGATTGCCGTCGGCAGGGATGAACTCGCTCTGCCCGAGGAGGTAGCCAGCGAGGTCTTAATCGCGCTGGCGCGCGATCAACATCCGGGTGATGGGCTTAGCGAAGATCTTACGCAACGAGAGCGCGAGGTTTTAGATCAGCTTGCCATGGGATCGACCAACAAAGATATCGCCCAGGCGCTCATGATCAGTGTCCGGACGGTTGAGGCGCACCTGCGCAGCGTCTACGCGAAGCTCAACGTGAGCAGCCGCACGGAAGCGGTTCTCTGGGCGGTTCAGAACGGCTATGGGGTCGGGGCTGATATGTGATCGCTGCACGGATTAAGTGCTTCTACTTAATTGAATTTAGGCGCTAGTGCCGAAGACAAGTCCTTTCATCCTCGCTAAAATTTTGTTATATCGTATCGGTTTCTGAGAGGGTGAGCCCATGTCAACGAACTCGGATCTGCGTAAAGAAATTGTTGATATCTACCGAAAGCGCGCTGAAAATTATGACTTCACGGCAAATCTGTATTACCTGATCGGGTATCCAGAATGGAAATACCGCCGCTTGACGATTGAGCGACTGCAACTGCAACCTGGCGACCGCGTGGTTGAGATCGGCTGCGGCACCGGGCTCAATTTCGGGTTGGTCCTGGAACGTATTGGACCCACTGGCAAGCTAATCGGGGTCGACCTGACCGACGCGATGCTCGCCCAGGCACGTTCCCGCGTCGAAAGGGCAGGTTGGGATAACGTGGAGTTGATCCATGAGGACGCGGCCAACTACGACTTTCCAGAAGACCTCGATGGGATCTATTCAACCTTCGCGCTCTCGTTAATTCCCGAAGCTCCCGAGATCATCCGCAGAAGCACTGCTTCCTTGAAGATCGACGGACGCTGGTCATTGCTAGATTTTGAGATTCCGGGAAAGTGGCCTGAGTGGTTGGTTGATTCCATGGTTTTTCTCATCAAGCCCTTCACCCCGACAGAAGATTGGATGGTTAGGAAACCCTGGCCGGAGATACAGGGTGCGATGGAGGATGTGCTTCGGCAACCGAGCAAGGAATCCTACTATCTGGGCATGACCTATCTGATGAGCGGGAGGCCAGAGCGATAAACATGGAGAAAACCCGTGTAGCAGTGCTTGGTACGCTGGCAGAGTTCCATGAAGGCGCGGTCGCATTCGACCTGGAAGCTTTGTTTGATCTCGTTGTAGGCATCCAGCCCGATTTACTTTGCCTGGATATCCCCCCAGAAGTTTGGGTTCAACAGAGATTTGAGGAGCTGCCTCCAGAGTACCGTGACGCGCTGCTGCCGCTGGCCGATCGTTCGGATATCGTAATCGTCCCGATTGGCGACGCCCAAGATAACCGGGGGCCGGAAGCCGTTGGATGGAGAGGTTACCTCATCCAAAGGCTTCAATCTCTGCTGTCAGCTCTTCAGCGCAATGCGCCAAGCCCGGAAGCGGCCAACTACGGCTGGCGCCATGATTTTGCTAATGTGCTCTATTTCTTTATCGATCGACTGGATCAAGAACATCTGCGCGAATCGCGCAGAGCACACACAAAACACCTCGTCGAACGAATTCGCCAGGTCACACGTCGTGATCCGGAGGCGAAAATCCTCGCCGTAGTGAATGTGCGTTACTGCCATCACATCCGGCCTGCACTTCGGGAAGACGGGAATATTGAAGTTGTACCGTTTATTGAATTGTGAGGGTA